>JAJRXG010000400.1 GCA_024276375.1 Bacteroidota bacterium
ATTGGCCATAGCGGGTGCATCATTAACACCATCGCCAACCATTGCAATCTTGCTATATTTTTCTTTTAGCTCCTGAATAGCGGTAACTTTGTCTTCAGGCATCAAGCCTCCTTTGGCTTCTGTGAGACCAATTTGTCTGGCGATAGAATCGCCAACATTTTGATGATCGCCTGTAAGCATGATCATTTTTTCAATTCCTATTTGTTTCAATCGTTCTAAAGTCTCTTTTGCCGCTGCTCTTGGCAAGTCCATCACACTTAACAGGCCTATTAATTTGTTATTGGATGCGACTAACATTGCCGTATGGCCATTTAGAAGCAAGTCATCCATTTGAGAAACGACCGCTTCATTGATGGATACATTTTCTCCATTCATTAATTTTGCATTTCCAATGAGAACAGTTTGTCCCTTATAGGTAGCACTGATTCCTTTTCCTTGTATCGCCGATATATTGGATGCTTGATTATTGGGTTCGATATTATATTGTGAGATGATACCTTTTGATATGGCTTTTGCCAATGGATGATTGCTCAATCGCTCGACATTCAAGACCAGTTCTAAAAACTCTTGCTTATCAAAGCCATTCAATGGAATAGCATTGGTCAACTTGGGTTTTCCTTCTGTCAGGGTACCTGTTTTATCAAATGCGATGGTTGTTAGGCTCCCCAAATCTTCTAAGGCTCTGCCTCCTTTTATCAGCACACCTCCACTTGCACCTCTGGCAATCCCGCTCAGCACAGCGCTTGGAGTTGATATTGCCAACGCACAAGGACTGGCAGCCACCAAAACACTAATGGCTCTATAGATACTTTTAGCCGATGCCTCATCTATCACTAAATAAGCGAAGCAAAGTATGATCACAAAAATAATAACTGTGGGAACAAACCATTTTTCAAACTTCTTAGTAAGCAACTGGGTAGGTGATTTCTTAGATTCTACCTCACTTACCATTTTCACCAATCGAGCTATAGTTGAATCTTTACTCAGCTTCAATACTTTTACCTCCAAAGCATTATCACCATTGATTGTCCCAGTGAAGACTACATTTTTCTTATCGATGTCCGTAAACTGCGGAAGATCGGAAGCATCATCAATAGCAACCTTATCAATAGGGATACTTTCTCCGGTTATAGATGCTTGATTAATACTACTGCTACCTTTTACAATAACCCCATCCGCTGATATTTTGCTGTTAGGTTTGACTACGATAGTATCATTAATTTTCAACTCCTCAACAGGAATTTCTACTATTTTGTCCCCTTTTTTGATGAGTGCAGTCTTTGGAGATAATTCACCTAAAGCTTCAATGGATTTCTTAGCCTTGTTCATGGCATACTTCTCCAAGGCGTGACCAATGCTAAACAAAAAGAGTAACAATGCACCCTCTTCCCAACTACCAATATATGCAGCACCCGCAGCAGCAACCAGCATTAGAAAGTCGATTTCAAACTCCCCTTTCTTAACTTTCCCTAAGGCTTCCTTCAGTGTAAAATAACCACCAAAAAAGTAGGTTATCATATAACTGTACTTCGCTATATCCTCTGGTAAATTTGTGGCAAACTCTATTATTATTCCGGCAAAAAAGAAAACACCAGCAAGAATAGCAAAATATAATTCTGTTTTCTTGCCAAATATACCACTGTGGCCATGATCATGACCATCATTCTTCGAATGTTGATTTTTCATATATTCTCTTGATAATTTATCCTATGAGCAGAATTCTCAGATCGATTGATCTGAATACCCACTCACAATCATTGAAGTCAAATATAGCAATATCAACTATAAGCACCGAATAAGGGCAATCTCATCCATCGGATGGCTCGTAAAGCTTCATTCGCTAGGCTTTCAGTGGAGCGCAGGCTTTTATGAGTTCATAGTTCCGGTGGTAGTCCACCTCTCTTTTCATATATACATGACATCTTGACTCCTCTCAAGGGGTCTAACGAAACAATGACAGCATTTACCCTGTTATTCCTGTCAATACATCACAAAATCGTCAGATGGAACAAGCTTTGCTCATCACTTGTTCTTAATTCACGATTCCGAAAAAAACGATTATGTTAGACTTTCATGAAGAAGTAATCGAAAAAAGCCACGAAATCCCCGTACTTGTAGATTTCTGGGCTCCATGGTGTGGACCTTGTAGGATGCTAGGCCCGATTATTGAGCAACTCGCTGAAGAACAAAAAGACCGTTGGGCACTTGTGAAGGTCAATACGGAAATTGAAGTTGAACTATCACAAGAATACAAGATCCGTGGTATCCCAAATGTCAAGTTGTTTGTGAATGGTAAGGTCGTCAATGAGTTTTCCGGAGCGCTTCCTAAGTTTCAAATAGAACAATGGCTCAATGAGAACATTCCCGATCCTGCTGAGCAAGACTTTGAGGATATTCTCTCTCAAAAGGATAATATGTCATCCAACGAATATGAAAATGTTGTGAGAGATTTTCTGTCCACAAATCCAACCCATAAACAAGCTCAATTGGCATTGGCTCGAAGCCTTGTTTATACGGATCCCGATGAAGCGATAGAACTGCTCAGGGATATTCATCTAGGACAACCCCGCTATGATGCAGCTTCAGATATCCGTACACTTGCTGAATTGATGCAATGGGAATCCGAATCAGATATGCCTGTAAGTGATGCACTCTCCAGAGCACGAAATCTACTAAAGGACAATGAAGAGGAGGCTATAAAAGCCATTATAGAAGCCGTAACTATAGACAAGGGCTACCATGATGATTTGCCCAGACGGACTGCTATTGCATTGTTTCGCATCTGGGGCAATGACTACCCACTTACCAAAAAATATAGGTGGCAGTTTGATATGCAGTTGTACTAGAAAGAGAGTTTGGAATCAGTATTGTGCTTACTCCGCAAACTGGCAGAATCAATAATAGTTCTTCTATCAATCTTCGAAATTTGCTATGAGATATTGAGACTTACATCAAAGTCCAAGACCTCTAAGGGTTAACAAGGTAAGTCAATAGTGATTATTAAAACCGATGTATTTAGCTTGATTATTCGATTTGAATCGATGATTTTAGTTTAAATTTTCGGTTAAAGTGAATTTTGGTTAATTTTACAAGATATTTTGGACAACAATGATTAAGCGCCATATCAAACAAAGGATAAAAGAGCATTTGTTTAAGGGTAAGGCTATCATCATAGAAGGTCCAAGACAGGTGGGTAAGACAACCCTTGTTAAGAAGCTCATGAGCGAATTGGATACAAATTCTTTGTTTGTCTCCGGGGATGAGTCAGATATCCGAGAATTATTTGGACAAAAAACAATCACCGAGCTAAAGGTCTATCTAGGAAATACCAAACTATTGGTAATCGATGAAGCACAACGTATAGAGAACATTGGAATGGTTATAAAGCGACTTGTTGACAATCTACCTGATATTCAAATTATCGCTACAGGATCATCTTCACTTGAGTTAGCCAATAGGATCAATGAACCATTGACAGGAAGGAAAATAGACTACCGTTTATACCCTATTTCTTTTTCTGAAATGACAAGCACCTCAAACCGAATCGAAGAAAACAGGCTATTGGAGCACCGCATGGTTTATGGTTATTATCCAGAGGTAGTTATAAATATGGGGCGTGAAAAAGATATACTAAAGTCCATTGCTACTTCATACATGTACAAAGATTTGTTTGATTGGAAAACAATTAAAAAACCAGCCTTACTGAACAAGCTACTTCAATTGCTGGCATTGCAAATAGGGCATCAAGTATCGTATAACGAACTATCCAAAACCATTGGTATGGATAAAGAAACCGTTGAACGCTACATTGATCTTTTAGAAAAATCCTATGTGATATTCTCCTTAAATTCCTTAAGTAGGAATATGAGAACCGAACTCAAGAAGAGCAAGAAGATATATTTCTACGACACAGGTATACGAAATGCATTCATTAGAAACTTTAACCCCCTTGATCTAAGAAATGACAAAGGAGGGCTTTGGGAGAATTTCCTGATTACAGAAAGATTAAAATATCTAGAATACTCGGGCAAGTGGGTCAATCGTTTTTTCTGGAGAACTTACGCCCAGCAGGAAATCGACTACATAGAAGAGTATGATGGAAAGCTCTGGGCTTATGAGTTAAAGTGGAAGTCAAAAAATGCAAAACCTCCTCAATCATACATTGACAACTATCCAAACTCTTCGTATCAGATCATCGATAGACAGAACTACGGAGATTTTCTGATTGAGTAATGAGCAGCAAAAACCGTATTTTTATGCACAAACGATAGACCATCTTGAGATATCTTCGCTTATTGTTCATTATAGGCTTGCTGGCATCTTGCGCGAGCAAGCAGGGGTTTCAGGGTTTCTACAATGAGCATAAGCGGTCAACCAAACTGGCATTGGCGGTACCAACATATATCGTCAAGTTGGCCATTCCCAAGGACAGTCGAAAAGAAATTAGACCATATCTCATGGGTATGCGAAAAGTGAGATTCCTATATGATGCTGCCGATGATACGGCACAACTCAACAAGGGTTTTGATGAGTTTCTCAACACCCAAGATCTGACAGCCTATATCAGTACTAAGCAAGATGGCGGAAAAATGGAAATATGGGCAAAACAAAATGATAACACCATCAATGAATTGATTCTGAGATTTCATGGAGAAGAAAATGGTACTGTTATCGTGGCTCTGGTGGGCAAGGCGGATCTAAATAAAGTACAAAGTGTGATTCGAAAAAGTCGAGAGAATACATTCTAGAAGATCAACTTAATCCTACCGCTTCATTTATCTTTCTATTATAGTGCCGATACAATGGGTTCTTGCTTCGCTGCCGAATAGTTGCGGTTGATAGTTCTGATAACAACAGATCTAACCGTTGGCGGTAACTATCCCATACCTCTTGACAAGTCAAGGTAGATGTCTGAGTTATCAGCTCCTCCTGCCATCCTTCAAAGACCTTCGCATGCACCTTTATCATTCTAGGGTAATCCTTGCATATTAATCGATGTACTTGTTCCGCTTGCCACCACAGCGATTCATCCAATCCCGATGTTGGCATCGTACCTATATCAATATGCTCACCCAGTCTCCACGGTTTATAAACGGACAAGCACGGCATAGACGTCCCCGTAATCCATATCTCTGGTTCTTGACCTTTAACCAACTTAACGATCATAGACCCATTGGTCTGAGAGGGATTGAGCAAACTGGTAGGGTGCATACATACACATGATGCGTTCGCTTTATGAGTACTGAATGGTGTGATCCCATTGTGTGATTGTAGTATATGGATCGCATCATGGATATCCATATTGGCTGTATCATGGACACATTCATAAGTATATGATCTACGTGCTGCCCCGTGGGTTAGGTAAGTATAAATGGGTTCACGATAGGCATTTAGAAAGGAGAACTTTTTTGACTTTTTAGACACCCATCCACGCTCATTTGCGTAAGCTATGGCTTGATCAGATATACCATCATAGTCTGTTGTGATAGTAAGTCCATTGGATATACTATCACCATCTTTGATCTTCTTCCATACCCAATGTACGCCAGCAGATTCTAATTTGAAAGCTTCATTTGCATCAGCGATTAGATAGCTATTGTGATAATAAAAACGCTGCTGGTATCCTCCATTGGCGTCCTGCCCATAGGATTGGATAAGATCTATAATTAATGTGCGCGCTTCATCAGCACTACGGGATCGCTCTAGAGCCAATCGGATCATATCCATCCCCGTCAGACCAAGATCGCTCTTAGGTTCTTTCACTTTGGTAAATACAGCTTCATTGCCGATCACGACTCCATGTTGGTTCACTCCCATCTCTGCGCCCCACATATGAAAGGGCTTGGACAAGAGCACTTCATAGGTATAAGATACTTGTGGAATCTCTATATAAGTACACTGAAGTGTTGAGGCTTCATGATCCATCTCTGGTAAATGCAGGATCTCTTGTGCCTCATTGGGTTCACGATCTGAGTTTTTGGCAAACAAGGTGTATGCACCGTGCCGATACACTAATGTGTCACACATAGATCCTAATTGATGGCCTATAAAAAATCATAAATCAACTTGTTAAAATCTCTTGTGCTGCCCGCTCACCAGATCTTACGGCTCCCTCTATGTATCCATTCCAGACTGTTGCGGTCTCCGTTCCTGCCCAGTGTATATTGCCTTCGACAGTACGTAAGGCATCCTTGTATCTAGTCCATACACCTGTCGGGAAATAACCTGTATAGCATCCTTGACTGAATTCCTCCTCCGCCCAACAGAGGTCTTCATACATCCAAATATCTTTTGATTGAGCTCCAAAATAGCGCTCCAGGGTCTTAATCATCAGGGCTTTGCGATCGAGCTGAGACAAACGCATCAATTGGGTAGCTCGATCAGCCAATGCAAACCCCATCAACATACCGTAATCCGCATCTTCTGCAGCATTATCAAATATGGTCTGATAGGGACTGTGCTCATCGGTGACCACTTCTCCACTAAACCCGGCTTGCCGCCAAAAGGGCTGTTTATATATCGCATAACACTTAACGACTATTCCCATGGGAATTTTTTGGAACACTTGTCGCTTATCCAATGATAGCGGTGGATCACACTGGATTCTGCCGGCAAGTATCGGAGGAATTGCCACAACGACCTTGCTGCTGTAATACGTGTGGTCTTCAGTTCGTACAGTGCATTGCGATTCACTTTGCTTGATACTTTTGACCGCCGCATTATACAAGATACGATCTTCAAATCCCACTGACATATGTTCTACTACACCTTGCATTCCACCTCTAATGCGATCCTGCTGAGCTCCATTCTCTATATTGAGGAGGGTATCTATATCCTTACCAGAACGGATATAAAACAAAACATGTAAGAGGGACACTTCCTCTGGAGCACAGGCCAAGACGGTCTCCATGGCGGTGATCATTATGCTTCGTGCTTTCTTGGTCTTTACGTGTTTGGATATATATGAAGATAGGGTCATAGCATCCCATTTTGCCGCCTTAGGATGTGACCATGGAGCTTGGGTATCAATCGATTGCGCCATACGATTGAGGCGTTTTATCGTAATGTCGATATAGATCAATGAGATCGGATCTACCTTGGGAATCAATCCAGTATAGGTTGAAATCTTCTTGTTGAGATCCATGACACTTTTTCCCTTGATATAAGTCGGATATGTTTCAATGCCGTACTCCTCTACTAGTTCGTACATCCGATCTTGCGTGGGGCCTATCCATTGTCCACCGAGATCCAAAGGTATCCCATCAGCTATATCTTTAGTATATACACGTCCTCCGAGACGATCACGTGCCTCAAGTATTAAGAAAGATTTGCCCGCGCGATAAAGTTTTCTCGCTGCGGACACCCCAGCAAACCCACCTCCTATAATGATGACATCTACATGATTCATAACAAACATGATTGTTGCAAGAATCTAAGATAGTTATTCAATTGGGTTTGCACAGAAAGAAGCTAACATAATTGCCAACTGACCGTGACCCATCTTAAACCGTTTAAAGGGTCTAAAACTGTTACTATTCAGGTAGGCGTCATTTTGGCTAAAAAGCACCCTCCTGAATAGTAACCTAAAACTTGAGTCTGATCATAAGCAAAGCCAAAAAATGACTAAAGCAACCGCTAGCAAAGATCTATGTCCGCCTTGTGTTGGTCGACTTTCACACTTGTTTAACAGATAAATACGATTATCGGGCAACAAATCGTCATTCTGAGTAGTTATAGATACAGAATTTATACTCAGAACATTGCAATTTATGCGAAATTAATGTTTGATATAAGTTCAATATTTACTTGAAACAAAATTATATTTTAATTTTTAAATACATCATTATGAGAGGTTTTGCAACATCACCAGATCCGTTTTCGACGGGAATGAGACCCAGAAGATTCTTGGCGCAAACAACAGCCAATATGAAAATGGACATCATGTTAGGTAAAAAACTTAAGAAAAAGCCCATAAAGAAAACGGCATAAAATTCTTGAGTAAGCGACGAAGGTGGAGATTCCAACTATCTCAACTCATCGGCATTGATTATCGAACGCATTAAAGCGAGCAGCCCTCTGACGGGCGCATCAACTGAATATATATTCTTATAAAGTTCTAAAAATGTCTTAGATACTTCCGTCGCAAAATGAATGAATGACCTCAACACAAATGTTGGGGTCATTTTTTTTAGTGTATCTATTACGGAATCACAATATATAAAATACCGTTATATGCGGTTCGTACATCTGAACTGTGTTGAGAAAATATCATAGATACTTATTATGCTCAAAAAAAAAATACCCATACGATTATGGGTATTATTAAAGCAATGCACGTGAAGATTCGGGCTCATCACATATGCCAATCACTTTGGTTTATCTCACAATAAAATCTTTGTGAGATTAGATCATACGAGCTTGATATGCTGCCGCAAATGCCATTATAAATATCAAGGCAAAAAAGGCAAATTTCTCAAGCTCATG
>JAJRXG010000401.1 GCA_024276375.1 Bacteroidota bacterium
CCGCCTTCTTCCGAATCATCAACATCTGCAATAAATCCAATCCCTTCTGAGAATGGAATCGTATTGGCAAATGACTGAGCGAATTCACCCATAACGATGGGAAATTCTAGAATGCGCAATTGGTCGTGTTGATATGGAGAAAAATTTGTGCTACAATACTCTAATCCTGCTTTAGCACCTTTCATCATTCGCTCCAAGTTGTATTCATGTCCTTTATTGTAATAAATAGTGATGGGAATATTACTCCATTGGTCTTCATATTGCTGGTAACGAGCGGAGATGACGTTATAAAAATCAAACATTTTACTGCTCATTTTATAATTAAAATACCTCCTTCCATTGTCTTGCCATTCTTTAATCAACTTTCCGGGAGCCATCGCTATCTGATCCAGAGATGTACTTATGGTCGCTTCGAAACTGATCCAATCCGAATTGGCAGAAATGTAATTGCGCATGCGTGCTAGAGAATCATCCGGTGAAGCCATTATCTCCTTTTCAGCCAATCCATGTCGCTCTCGGGTTTTCTTGTCTTTCAACTCATAAACATCCATATATCCGATGATTGGAAAAATAGTACTATTGAAGAATGTGCCATTGTTGCGTACAGGAGTATCAGAATACAACAGTGTATTGGGTTCATTTTTAAGACTAAAACTTAAAGTTAAACTATCTCCCGGTGCGATCCCGGGATTGAGCATATACAATACTATGTCATGAATAGTGTCATTCACAACCATTTTATGTGGCACATCCAATGCCATACTTTGCACTAGATCATTGCTCTGAATAAAAACGGTATCTATGGTAACAAATGATTTATTTTTTAACTTAAATTGCCCATTGGCATTTATGTCTCTGGTCTTGGGAAAAAGATCCACATTCAATGACACATCTATCAATTTGGGTTGGGCTTTAAATTGAAAATGCTTATAAGTTTTTTCAAATTCCGCCATTTGCTCTTCTACAATTTTAGAAGGGATGTATGGGTGTATAACATTGGTTTGGACGTAGATCCACCGACCTATGGATAAAAAAGAAATCAATGATATAATCAGCCCTATACCGATATTCCGAGAAAAATTGCCGGACACTTGTCGCAACCTTCCAAAAATTGTTTTCCGTACGCCACGTTGCCACAACAACAATGAAAGAAAATAAAATACGATTCCTAAACACATCCAATAGACCTTGTATAAATAGTAACGCCCCAGACGATTGCCATATCCTGACATATCGCTATACCTGACTCCCGGACCATCATTGTATTGATATAAGTCTTGTTCTATACCTAACTTATGCAAAAAATTGGATCCTATGCCTATCACCATCAATGCAGTTAAGCCCATAAAATAATTGGGGATTAAAGTATAAACAATCAAGGCAAGCAAACCCCAGTTGACATAGTTGATCAGGCGAACTCCGTATAATTCAAACAAGTAAAGATCTATCTCATAATTAAAGTACCCTTGATATGTCTGGATAGCCATACCCGTAATCAATATAATCCCAAGAAGTACCATTTGCATCAGAATGACAGTCACGATCTTGGACAATACGATACTCCAAGTAGATCTCCCGGTAGCATCTTCCAATTGATAGATGCCAACAGTCTCAGGTCTATGAATTAATAATCCTACATATATAAATGTCAATAGTGTAATAAAAATACTAAATATCGAACCCGGAATCAATAAAATCTCACGTGTAACGGGAAGTGTACTTGTCTGTAAAAACTGGCCGGAAAAAGCCGCCGTTATAATAATAAATACTACACCTATTATACTTATAACTATAAATGGACCTCCTTTTAAGATGTATTTTAAATCTAACTTGGCAAGTGCCCAAACACCGGATAGAGCTTGCTGAATACCAAAAGAATATTTTGCATCGGGCATGTTGATATCTAGGATACCTTTAAGATCTGTTGTCGTACTAGTGCTTTCTGATTCTTTTCTTCCAAATGAAAAAGTTCGTGGCGAGTAGCTAAAACTAAACCATCGATATGTCATTCCAAAAATGATACTCCCAACTCCCAACCAGATAAGTCGGTTATAAATCACCAATCTCGTTATAGGGATATTGTTTTCGTTTTGCTCGATGATCGTCCAATACTTAGTATAATTGTTTAAGGCTCCTAATCCGAAGGGGTCTATCAATGCTCCCAATTGATCCCAATCAGTATCCAAAAGAAGCACATCGGTCATCCCTTGGACAAAGAATATGGCTGCCAATGCAATAAATCCGGCTATGATACTCCTCGTATAAAGGGTGACCGCAAAAACGATGGCGCTAAACAAAAAGAGATTGGGGAGTATCCAGATAGCATATGTCTTGAGATAGGCCATAATATTGAACGGGAGGACTACACTCTGATCTACTCCCTCGAAAATAGTTCCTATGTGCGTCCCTAATCCAATCATTAAAAACAAAATAGCGGCAATCAAAAACGAACTAAAAAACTTGCCCAAAATGTAATCACGCTTACTAAACGGATAGGAATAAAGAACCTTGAACATATTGGACTTAAAGTCCTTGTGCAGTGTAGCACCAATGATGGAAGGCAGTAAGAAGTAGGCCAAATAGGAGTATGCGCCGATAGACATACATATCTGCAGAGGCGAATTAATCATATGAATGGAAGAAACCGTAGCAGTGTTGCTGTCGAAGATACCTCCCGTAGCACTCATGCTCAATGCCCCAATACCCGCAAGCAAAAAAGTGTATATATAGAACAGGGGTTTGTTAAACCATTGATTAAACTCAAACGCAAAAATAGATTTCAACATTGACATGTGTGACTAAGCTCTAAAATCATTGAGATAAACAAAGTACACGTCCTCCAACTGTGCGTTGACCATCTGGAAGTCTTCTCCGGGATCATCGGAAGCATATATACGTACATTCAGCGTATTGTCCGGACTATAAGCCGTGGATAGAACTTGATACTTAGATTGCATATCAACCAACCCTTCTTTTGTTATTTTAGACAACCAGATTTTGCCGGCTAATTGCCTTACAGATTCTTCCGGAGACTGTCGTAGCAAAATTCGCCCCTGATTCATGATTGCCATATCATTGCACAATTCTTGTACATCTTCCACAATATGCGTACTAAATATCACGATGTGATCTTGACCTATCTCTCTAAGTATGGTCAAAAATCTTCTTCGCTCAGCCGGATCCAATCCTGCAGTAGGTTCATCGACGATGATCAATTTGGGTTTGTTGAGCAACATCTGAGCAATGCCAAAGCGCTGTTTCATTCCCCCACTGTAGTCAGAAACACTCTTGCGTCTAACTTCTGTCAGATTGGTAATATCCAACAAGTAATCAACCAATTTTTCTCTTTCTTTCTTGTCCGCAACACCTTTTAAGACGGCAAAATAATTGAGGAGATTATAACCTGATATACTAGGATATACTCCAAATTCCTGTGGTAAATATCCCAGTACTCTTCTCAAGCGCATAGGAGCATCCAAAATATCAATGTCATCAAGTTGCATCTCTCCACAATCGGGCTCCTGCAAAGTTGCAATAGTCCTCATCATGCTGGATTTGCCCGCTCCGTTTGGTCCTAATAGTCCAAACATTCCCGACGAAATATCGAGAGAAATATCATCGAGCGCTTTAATACCGTTCTTATAGGTTTTAGATAGATTCTTTATTGTTAGGAGCATATGAATTTCTTATGATCACCAAGGTAAGAAAGCCTATCATTTTGCATGGCAAGCTTCCGACCAATCCTAGTACTTCTTAGATGAATGTAGTGCAAATACATTGTCCATGGTATGGATGAGATACTTCCGGGCTTAATTCCCGATGTGATCAGTAGTCAAAGTAACATAGTAATTCATCCAGTTTCTCCTTGAGATCTTTGCGTGCTACGATAAAATCCAAAAATCCATGCTCCAATAAAAACTCTGAAGTCTGAAATCCCTCGGGAAGATCTCTTTTAATAGTCTCTCTTATGACCCGCGGGCCTGCAAATCCAATTAATGCACCCGGTTCCGCAAAATTGAAGTCTCCCAACATGGCAAATGAAGCTGTAACACCCCCTGTTGTCGGATCTGTAAGAAAGGAGAAATAAGGAATTTTTCTCTTTGATAATATGGACAATTTAGCAGAAGTCTTGGCCAATTGCATCAGTGAAAAGGCCGACTCCATCATCCGTGCTCCCCCGGATTTAGAAATAATCATCAACGGTATCTTCTTCTCGATGCAATAATCAACCGCTCTGCTGATTTTCTCACCTACAACGGAGCCCATAGACCCACCGATAAAGGTAAAGTCCATCGCTGCTACGACTATTGGCTTCTTTTTTATCTTACCGAGTGCGACACTAATCGCATCGTTGAGTGACGTCTGCTCATGTGCTTTTTTGAGTCGATCGTCATAAGATTTCATATCCGTGAAATCCAAAAAATTGTAGGACTTTAAGTTATCGAACAACAACTTGTATCGTGTTCCGAACAATATCCTAAAGTAGTCATGGGATCCAATGCGCATATGAGACCCACAAGTAGGACAAACAAACAAATCATTCTCCAAAGCAATAATGGTAAATGTCCCCCCACAAGACTTGCATTTCTGCCAAAAGCCATCTGGAACTTCTTTCTTGTCTTTGGTCGTAGTCTGGATTCCTCCGGAAAGTCTTTTAAACCATCCCATCCTCAAGTGTTTGGTGATTCATCAGCTAATAGTATAACGAATGTAGGCATTACCCTTGTTATATTCCCACTGTTGTTATGGAAATAGACAAATAATATTCTATAACATATATTATGAATTATCTATCGCTATTCATTTAAAATATTGATAATCAATTATTTATATTCAATATCTGTATCTTTTAACAGCATTGACCATACTTCTAACATGATCTGCTGACATATCCGGATATACTCCATGCCCTAGGTTAAATATGTGCTTACCACCTACTTTATTGATTGAGTCATGTACGGCTTGCTCAATTTGGCTTGGACGTGCATAAAGCATAGCAGGGTCGAGATTGCCCTGTATGATGACATCATTGCCCAAGTGGTGTCTCACATAATCGATTGGAGTTGTCCAATCTAGGCCAATAGCTTCAAAAGGCATTTCTCGAAAGTATTGCATGGATGACCATGCTCCCTTGGGGAAGAATATCCGCGGTGTGCCCTGTACCGATTGCAGTATCCGCTTAATATATGGAATACAAAATTCGCGATACTGCGCAACCGTCAAGCTGCCCGCCCATGAATCAAACAACTGGACAACATCAACTCCCGATGCGATCTTCTGCTGCAAATATACTGCAGTACTATCAGCGATTTTACCCAGCAATCGATGAGATGCCTCAGGCTCCTGATAGAGAAATTTTCGAGCTTTAGAAAAAGTCTTGCTCCCACTCCCCTCAATCATATATGCAAACAAAGTCCACGGAGCACCTGCAAACCCAATCAAGGGATGACTATCATTCATCAACTATTTGGTCACCCTAATGGATTCAAACACATACTCCAAATGCGGCAATACTTCATCACCGCTCCTCAGTGTATCAATTGTCGCGACATCAGTAATCGGATGATCAAATACGGGTCCTACCTTTTCTACAATCTCATAATTGACGCCCATAGCCTCCGGGATCACCAAAATATCAGAAAACAAAATAGCTGCATCGACACCCAAGGCCTCTAGTGGTTCTACTGTCACTTGTGAAATAAGAGCGGGACTCTTGACCAAGTGTTTGAAACTCGGAACACTGGCGCGCACACTTCGATAACCGGGCAAAATCCTTCCGGCCTGCCGCATAACCCAGACAGGAGGACGTTGGACGGGTAGTCCATGGAGCGTATCGAGAAGAAGGTGGTTGCGATATGACATTTTTGAACCCAATTTTAATAAAATAAAAACGCGAAAATAAGTCTTCTGCTCTTACCCTCAATCCTCGAACGACAAATACTTCCTATTTTTGAAGCCACAAAAGTCAAAAGCGCACGCATGAAAGTTCTCCTTATCGGATATGGTAAAATGGGTAAAACCATCGAAAGGTTGGCCTCCGGCAAGTCTCAACAGATTATCGGATATATCGACTCGTGTACACCTGCACAAAAAAGACAAAATCTCATCAATCAAGCCGATGTAGGAATCGAATTTTCTCATCCTGATGCCGCCTACGACAACATCGTACAATGCATCACCCAAGGGCTCCCTGTCGTATCGGGTACAACGGGATGGTTAGATCAAATACAAGCTATCGAACAACTCGTTAAGACACACAATGGTGCTTTCTTTTATGCTTCCAATTATAGCATCGGAGTAAATATTTTCTGGGCAGTCAACCAATATTTGGCAAAAATAATGGAGACTTATCCCCAATATGATATTCAGATCAAAGAAGTGCATCACATCCACAAAAAAGATGAACCCAGTGGTACTGCTATCACTACCGCAGATAAAATCCTTGATCATCTCTCTCGTAAGAAAACATGGACTTTATCCGATCAGCCCACTCCCCAAGACATACCGATACACTCGAGCAGACGAGGCGAAGTATTTGGCTATCATGAAGTATCTTATCATTCGCCCATCGATACGATCAGCGTGATCCACGATGCACATTCTAGGGATGGATTTGCGATTGGTGCTCTCCAGGCAGCACAATGGATAAAGGGCAAGAATGGCATTTATACGATGAGAGACATGTTGGGATTGCCATAGGGCATGATCATGCACAGTATCCGCTCAACAATGTTGACTCAGTCAGTTTTTAATATAAAGTCTTCGATTACAGGGTGAGAAATCTCTTGCTGCGCTAGCAAAAACAGATGTCCTCCTCCCTCCAATATCCATAGCTTGGCATTGGGAATTCTCGAAGCCAATATCTTGCTATTGATGACCGGTACGATGGGATCATCATCTCCCACCATGACAAGCGTAGGTTGTTGGATCTTGCCCAACCATCTTAGACTGGTAAATCTTGAGAGTGCTGACAATTGCAATAGATAGCCCCAGACACTATTCGGTCTTAATTTTTTGGTCAATTTCTTAACCAATTCAGGTTTCGTTCTAAACATTCCTCCGTAAATACTGCCGGCGACTTTTTTCATATATGAAGTACTCCAATAGCGCATGGGGGTGAGCATTTTTAACAACACGGAGGGTCTGCCAGGTACCATAATAACACCGGGAGTTGTCGATACGAGTATCAATCTGCTACAAATATTGGGATACATATAAGCCATCTGTTGAGCTAGGCCACCACCCCATGAAATGCCGAGGACATTGACCTTGCGATATCCCAATTGCTTCAGAATCTGTCGCGTCATTTTGGCAAGTCCTTTGATGCGGTATGGCAATATCGGCACGGATGAGGAACCCGTCCCAATCATATCAAATGAGATTACCTCAATATCCGGATTAATATTTTTGAATGCTTCCATGACCACTTCCCAGTTGGCACCTATCCCATTGCACACGAGCAACGGGTCATGATTGATTTTTGTGCCGGGACGTATCGCTACTTTAATACGGTGTCCGTTGACAAACAAGTCTTTGGTTTTAAATAATCTCTCTTCAGTAATCAACATCAATCAGTCCTTAAATAAAATAATGAATACGCCATACCACACATCAATCAAGCTATCTACACCTATGTACTTGTCATATCTCGTTTTAACCAAATACATATTCACCGGGCGCATCGTACATAGGTGGATACTTGGCATTGCCCAATTTTATGGGAGCCTTCTTTATTCTGCCGGATCTTTTTTTCAACCAAGCGGAGTAGTGAGACCAACATGATCCTTGCACCTCTGTACTTCCGGCAAGCCAATCATCCGACTTGTCGGGGATATACCCATTGGATTGATTGACATAATACTTCCCTTTTGGATTGCCGATGGGATTGACTATGGTCTGAATATGGCCACGATTGGTCAACACAAATGTGGGTTTGGCGGATTTGAACAAATCGACAGATTTATAACAGACCTTCCATGGAGTAATATGATCTGTAATACCTGCTACAAAATGCATATCTCCCTTGATCTGCGACAAGTCTATGGAGTATCCACCGATTTTAAATCCACCTTTTTTTGTCAAGAGGTTGTACTTGAAGAGGTCTAAAAAGTCGCTATGTAGTGATGCCGGCAGATTGGTCGTATCGCCATTCCAAAACAGAATATCATATTTTGGTGGCTTGTTGCCATGCAGATAATTATTGACCCAGTAGTTCCATATCAGATCATTGGGACGCATCCACGAGAATACGGTAGCCATCTCGTTGCCTTTTAATACACCTTTTCGATGTGAATTTTCTCTTGCTATCTCGATAGATGTATCATCTGAAAACAAACCCGCGCTGGTATCAGCAGCATCACTCATATCCAACATCGCTACCGTCAAGCTAAAAGCATTGACACAATATGCGTCCTTGGCGGTGAGATATGCCAAGGTAGTAGCCAATGTTATACCCCCCGAACAAGCGCCCCATACATTCATGTTCTTGGATCCGCTTACATTGAGTATCACCTCCATCCCTTCTTCTAAGGCTGTAACATAGGTCTCAAGATCCCATACGCTTTCCGATTTAGAGGGGTTGAACCAACTCACGATAAACACCTGTATGCCTTCCTTGAGCAGAAATTCTACCATACTTCGTCCCGGAGCCAAATCAAAGGCATAAAACTTGTTGATCTGAGGTGGTATCATCAACAATGGCCGACTATAGACTTTCTCAGATTGTGGATTATACTGTATCACTTCTATCACCGGATTCCTAAATATCACCTTGCCCTTAGTACACCCAATGTTCTTCCCAACTTCAAATCCTTCAGGATCAAACTGCTTTGGCAATCCACCGTTATTCTTAAGATCATTAAGCAAATTCATGATTCCCTTGGCCCAACTCTTTCCTCCTGTCTCCAGAGCCCTCTTGAGTGAAGATGGATTGGTGAACCAATTAGAAGGTGCTATCGCCTCAGAAAACAGAGACGTAACAAACTTGGCTCTATCTTCATCGATCTGTTCCATGCCAAGATCCTCGACCCATCCGTCCAATTCACGGGTCAATGCAAGGTATGCTTGCAAAGAAGCTTTGTACAAGGCATTATCTGACCATGCCGCATCCGCAAATCTTTTATCACCCTTCGGGGCTGCCAATTCAGACTGCCCCCTTGTGATCTGTGCCAGAGATTTTATGAGATTTACTTGATGCTTGGCTACAGCTCGTGGATTAGTAATGGATTTGAACGCCATGTCTTTTAATGTTCTCAAAATAGACTTCGTATTGAGACCGATTACAGGATTAGGCCCCAATAAATTGGCACTAGCCTCCTCTGCAAGACGACTTTTACTCATTTTCTTCATACGAACAACAATATTTGTTACAACTCAATCTATAATCCTATCAATGATCGAGCAAAATTGCAAAGTAATCTTATTCCATAAAAGTACTAAAGTTTTTAGTTTCTAAGAAACACTTTGCTCCCACGACAGACGTCATTTAAGCTCTCCCAATCATCTCATACAGCAGTAAGTCAGATGCTTGCGCCAAATAAGAATTCCCATATTTCTCCGCAATAAGATGACTATCCATAGCTCTACGGGTTAATTCTCAACAA
>JAJRXG010000402.1 GCA_024276375.1 Bacteroidota bacterium
AAATTATGCCCTTAGGGGATTGCGCATTCCTGCCGGTGATCACGAAGTGAGATTTGAATTTAAACCTACTTGTTATTATACGGGTGAAAAAATATCCCTACTATCCTCTCTACTTTTGATCGGATTGGTATTGGGGATTGTCGGCATAGAATACAAAAACAGATTTGGCGTCAACAAACCAACTAAAGCAAAATCCTAATACAATTGTGTTGGATGAGCTTATTGTAATTTACAGCATGATACCGGTATTTCAAGATGACACCTCTCTCTGTTGACATAGAGTACATATGCTGTGTTCATGTGCTTTATTGATGACATTCATTTTATTCATTTTGTTGGTATATATATACTCTTGCACCGAAGTTAAAATCTTTGCTCTCGAAGGATCCCACTTTTTTAAAATCGCTGCCGTCAGTTTCTAAATCATAGACCGATACAATGTAGTTGATGCCTTGATTCCTGCACTCGTCAAATATGTACCGCTCTAATTCTTCGGACTTGTAGCGCGTATAAAACGCCTTCTTTTGACCATTGATACTTGGACTTAGGTTAAAAACGATATCATACGTCTTTCCCCCTGACTCGATATACTTGGCCATAGCTACAGAAAATCTCTGGATCCAATACTTATTCTGGTTACGTTTGTACATAAAGTAATCACCATATCGAGCTTGTTCATTGATATTATTGTCGATCAATCTTGGCAAGGACGTATAGTAGCCATAGTAAAGTATCTTGGATCCAACGGGAATATTGTTTTCAATCCAAGGCATCGCTCCACTGATAATGGTGTGGAAGGTATCTGTATTTTTTGAGCTTAGGTAGTTATATTGGTTCTTGGCGATTTTAACCATCGGTTGAATAAATAGAAGAAGGGCGAAACCTAATTTTATCCATAACTTCACCTTGTTGTTATGTATAGAACTCAAGTACAATAAGCGGTGTATTGTATAGGCGATGAGTAAAGTCAAGAGTGGAATGATGGGAATATAAAAATAGTTGCGTGATGCACCTGCGGCAAACGCCAACCAAAATAATAAGATGTAAAGAGCAATTAGTGCCAATTGCCATTTTTTTCTTTTGATACCATCGTAAAGCGAATACCCCAAGGCCAATATGGACGCTATCGTAAAGATATAGCCTAGAGACTTTGTGAACATAGAAAGATCTGACCCGGATCTGAAGTTCAGCGAACCCTCAGTCTTTACTGCTGTTACTTGTTCTTGCCAGAAAGCATCAAAATTATAAAATGAATATGGACTACTGATGAAATAGGCGACCAAAATCGCGATGAGTACTATAATCCAATCATAATTGAAGATGGCTTTTTGAGCTTTTGTTTGTAGAGGTTCCTGTTTTGATTTTTTGTTAAAAAACGACAAAATGTACGTCAATGCAATTATTGGAAAAACCAATAGAGATGGTATGGGTTTGGATGCTATGGCAAGCCCCAAGAAGATGCCCGTTAGAATCAAGTGTTTGGCGGTTCTTTTCTTTAACCAAAAGAATGAAAAATAGAGTGCTAATAGTACATTTAATGCAAGTAGTGAGTCCACTCTCGGATAGTAATTTGTAAGGATATCCGGAAACAAAAATATGGAAAGTAGAAGTACGTATGGCGCAGCTTTTTTATTGAAGTGTTTATAACAGATCAAGTATGAGATAAATCCAAGTACGATGTGAATGATTGAATTCATTCTTCGCGCCGCGATGAAATATGGTGTGCTATCTGTGAAATAGTGTTCTACAAAAGCATCTCCTCCCATCCCCATAAAAAAAGACTTGATTTGAAATACATAGTACAGTATATACCAATACAGAGGCCCGTACTTGTACCAATGTGGATCTTTATCCCCTCCAAAAAACCCAAGAGCGTATTCCACAATATCATTTTCATCTAGAGAGTAGTAGGGGAGAAAATACGCACTTATTACAAATCTCGAAATTAAAGAAAACGCAAATACCGCTATGATCGCTATAAATATTGGTGGTTGGCTATTTATGTTTTGTATGATTGCTCGAATGGTGTTTTTCATGAGTTGTATTTATAGTGTTGTGATAGAGATAAATCAAAGAATGCTTATAGTCGAAATACCCCATACTTTATGATGCAATAGATGGCTCTGAATCCATCTTTCCAATTGATTTTTTTGCCTTCTTCGTAGGTGCGTCCATAATATGAAATCCCTACTTCATAAAATTTTATATTCGGGATTCTTGCTAACTTTATGGTGACCTCAGGTTCAAAGCCAAATCTTTTTTCTTTAAGTTTTATCTTTTTAATGAGATCTGTGCGTACGAGTTTATAGCAAGTCTCCATATCTGTAAGATTGAGGTTGGTGACAATATTGCAGCAGAAGGTAAGGAGCTTGTTGCCTATGCTGTGCCAAAAAAATAATATCCGATGTGGTTGGCTACCGATAAATCTCGATCCATATACGATATCTGCATTGTCCTTGATGACGGGAATCATGAGTAGATCAATCTCTTGTGGATCATACTCTAAGTCAGCATCCTGGACTAAGGTATATTGATGGACAGCAATTTTGAATCCGGCATGTAGTGCGGCTCCTTTACCTTGATTGATATTGTTTTCAAGATATTTTAGCTTAAAATCCGGGTGATCTCTTTGAAAGGTAAGGATAGCCTCCCTAGTTTTATCACTCGACCCATCATTGATGACGATCACTTCAACATCCGATACGCTTTGAAGATTGAGTGCCTGTAGCCTAGTGAGCATTGTTTTTATCGTGGCTTCTTCATTATAGGCCGGAACTATTATAGATATTGAAGGAAGTCTCATTTTAGATTGGGATTAATATAATTCAATAACTGGTATAATCAATAGCCATTGATTCTTGTTTGTACCGGATTGATCGAGATGCTTGGTATTTATTAATTTTGATTTTTTGAGCATTCAGAATTTACTTATAATAGTTTTTGGTAAAGCCCCTACTTGTTTTCTTGCGTAGAACGAATCTTTGAAACAAAGCGCTTAACGTGCCCATCCCATATGCAGTTATTTGTATAAAAATAGTAAGTACCGAGAGTAGAGCAACATAAAGACTCTTGTACAAAGATAGAGATTGAGCGAAGGCTATTGATGCCAGCAAGAGGATGCCTAAGAGAATAGTAAGTAGCAGTGATTTGGGCCATACTCCGAGTGCTACCATCACAAGAATCAGAACCACCAAAATCAAAAGAATGGCAGGCAGCAAATGAACAACCTTGAGCATGTCGGGATGTCGCTGCGCCAGGTTGATACGCGCAATGCCCCAGTTGAATATCTGCTTAAAAAACTTCTTAATGGATGTTCTGCGTTTGTGATATACGACGGCGTCCGGGAACAAAGCGACCTTGAACTCCGCAGTGTATATTCGTGCACTAAAATCCATATCCTGACCATGGCGTAAATCCCCAAAGCCTCCGATGACCTCATGCACCTTGCGACGAATACCCATATTGAACGACCGTGGATAGTATTTGGCAACACTCTTCTGATGACCTCTGGTGCCACCTGTTCCGATAAACGAAGTCATTGAGTAATTGATAGCCTTTAGAAGAGGGGCAAATGACGGGTGATACGTGTCCGGACCCCCAAAAGCATCGGGTTGTTGAACGTTGATGCCGCTGTCAACTTGAGTCAAGTAGTTGCGGGGCACGATACAATCTGAGTCAACAAAAATAAAGTAAGCCCCCAAGGCTTTGGACATACCCAGATTTCTCGCAGCTCCGGGACCTTTATTCTTTTGACGAAAGTACCATAGCTTAAAAGTTACGACTACGTCTTGGATGTATTGAGGGGTTGGATCTGTCGAACCGTCATCAACGATGATAAGTTCATATTGATCCTTGGGAAAGTCCAAATTCTCCAGACTCGGAATCAGATCTTTTAACTCCTCGAGCCGATTGTAGGTCGGAACTATGAATGAATACTTAGGAGGAGTCATTAAGTATGATTAATATTGTGAAAATAACTAATATATTGGCAAATATAGTCAAGAAGAAAGTATTAATTATCAGCTATTACTGGCCGCCGGCGGGTGGCCCCGGAGTCCAGAGAGTTGTCAATTTTGTCAAGTATCTGCCTCAAAATGGCTGGGTACCGATGATCCTTACTGTAAGAGATGGAGAGTATCCGGCTCTTGATTATACGCTTGAAGGTCTTATTGCTGACAATACGGTAGTCATTAAAACTCGATCGATAGAACCCTTCAGTCTATATAAGCGCTTAATGGGCAAAAAAAAGGAGCATAAGATTGATACCTATATTTTAAATCAAAACAGTAAGGGATGGCTTTCCAAAATCACCAAGTGGGTTCGGTTAAATATTTTTATTCCCGATGCTCGTATCGGTTGGTATCCTTTTGCTGTTGTCAAGGGCAAGAAAATCATGAGGCAAGAGGGCATCGATTTGATCTATACTTGTTCGCCTCCGCATAGTGTTCAATTGATTGGAATGGCTTTGAGCAGAAAATATAAAGTGCCTTGGGTTGCGGATTTTAGAGATCCTTGGTCTGCATTGGTGGCCTATCAAGGTCAGCACAGATCCGCTCTTACGCGGAAGATTGATTTGTGGTTCGAAAAGCGTGTCTTGCGTTGTGCGTCTCGCATTGTAGTGACTTGTCATGGTCTGAAACGTGCATTGGAAGTCGATAGAATCGTAGCATCCCATAAAACAATGGTGATCACCAATGGTTATGATCCTGAGACGAAGGCCCTCTCTGAATCTCGAAAAAATGATGCATCTTTTGTTATATTCTATGGAGGAAACCTCTCCGATGTACGCTTGCCAGGACCATTGCTGGATGCCATGGAGGCGGTTATGGTGACCGGGACAAGTAGAAATGTTGTGTTGAGAATCGCGGGTAGTGTAGGCCGGGTGTTTTGGAATCTTGTAAAATCCAAAGGCCTTGAAGATCAGATCCAGTATATCGGATATGTATCTCATGAAGAGGTGCTGCGGCAGCACGCCATGTCAGATATGTTGCTCCAAGTAGTCGATAATGTACCCTCCAATCACTTGTTTGTTTCGGGCAAGTTGTTTGACTACCTGGGAAGTAAAATACCGATTCTTGCGATTGGTCCTAAAGAAGGTGAGGTTCATCAAATAATAAAAGAGACCGATAGTGGGTTCTTCTTTGGTTATGATGAAGGACAAGAGCTAACCCAAATGTTGACGATGGTGCTAAACGATCAAATGGATATCACGAAAAAATTTACATTTAATAATATAGAACAATATAGCCGAAGCAAGTTGACACAAAAATTGGCAGGTGTATTTGATGCGCTAACGCCTGCTGTATAGTGATGTTGCAAAGCAGAGAAAATATATAATTGCTATAGATTGAATCAATCGGTCGTTTTGATGCGATTTGATAATTGAACAGAAGAATTTAAAATCAACAGATGAAAAAAGTACTGACCATTGTAGGGACGAGACCCAATTTTATAAAAATCACACAGTTGAGCAAATCCTTTGATCGTTATGCCGAGGAAATAGAATTTAAGTTGCTGCACACTGGGCAACATTTTGATGAGAATATGTCCAAAGTGTTTTTCGAACAATTAAAAATCAAAGCCCCTGATTTTTATCTCGACATTGATTTGGGAGGCTCCAAGGCTTCGATGTTTGCACGCATGGAGGTGGCTCTGTTTGACACGTTTCAGTCCTATCAGCCGGATTTGATTATGGTTGTCGGAGATGTCAACTCTACGTACATCGCAGCACATGCGGCATACTTGTCCGGTATCAAAGTGGCACACATCGAGAGTGGATTGCGAAGTTATGATAGGGATATGCCGGAAGAAGTCAATCGATTGCTTACGGATGAGATCTCTGATATACTCTTTGTAACGGAAGAAAGTGGTCTTATGAATTTAGGCAAGGAGTCCAAGTTGTATAAGGATGTTTTCTTTGTTGGCAATACGATGATCGATTCATTGGTCGCATTTGATGACGAGATTGAAAAAAGTACAATTCTGTCTGATCTTGATGTGGCGCCCGGAGAGTATGTACTCAGTACGATGCACAGACCTTCCAATGTTGATACACTCGAGGGGCTGACTACGGTGATGGAGATCATGGAAGCCCTTGCTAAAAAATGCAAAGTAGTACTGCCGATTCATCCGAGAACGAATAAGAATTTTGACAAATTTGGTATGCTCAACAGGCTAAATGACCTCCAAGGGCTGATCATTCTTCCCCCGATAGGATATCTGGATTTTCAAAAATTGGTCAGAGATGCCAAAGTGATTATCACGGACAGTGGAGGTATTCAAGAAGAAGCAACCTTTCGTAGAGTGCCATGTCTCACCCTGCGTGAAAATACTGAAAGGCCTATAACGATCAAAATTGGAACCAACAAGCTCATCCCCATCAATGCCGGTGCGGTCATAGAAGCCGTCGAGCAAATCGATCAAGGTGCTTTCAAAACCGGGAGTACTATACCACCTCTCTGGGATGGAAAATCAACGGACCGTATCGTCGATCATATTTATAATTTGATACAAGAAGGAAAAATATAGGCCTATCCCAATGCAAGCAAAAAAGGCGGTTTTTATGTTGAGAAGATTGATCACCGACTACAGTGATCATAAGCATATTGTCACGCATATATCACAACAACCGGAGCTGACTTACTACTACATGAAATTTGAAGAAAATCATGTCAATAGCAGGGGCGGAAACAAGCCTTTTGAGTTTGATGCACAAGGAGTACCTCGCATCCATTCGTACATCGATGTTGAAGATGCCGGGTATTATTATTATCCGATTACCATAGGACAGTATGGATTGGCTGTATTTCATACTTTTTTAAATACGGGAGATCAAGAGAAGAAGGAGCAATTTATAAGTATTGCGGATTGGTTTTACAACAATGCCATTGACGAAGATCGATTGGGCGTTTATTGGTTGACGGAAGTGGACAAACCGGAGTTTAAGATATTTACACCGTGGAAATCTGCTTTTGCTCAGAGTCGTGGTATTTCAATCCTGCTCAGGGCTTGGCAATTGACAAGGGACGATCGATACTATGACACAGCAGTAGCGGCTCTTGGATTATTTGACTATGATACATCAGAAGGTGGTGTAAGAGTGGGGACATCTTCATCGTATTTTTATGAGGAGTATGTAGCTGAAGCTCCTACTAGGATTTTAGATGGCATGATGTTTTCATTGTTTGGGTTATATGATTTGATGCGTGTGACTAAGAGAATTGACGAGGACAACTACCGATGGAGCCGGCGAATGTTTGAAGATGGGATTGCGGGGTTGTCACATTGGTTGCCTCGATTTGATATGGGATATTGGGTCTATTATAATCGCTGTGACATCCAAGGATATCCGCCTAATGACCCGTGTACCGTAGGATATCTCCGTCTGATCGTAAGTCAATTGGGTATATTGCACCAATTGACAGGCCAAGAAATTTTAAAAGCATATAGAGACAGATTTGAGTCATACAATCGTCCTTTTAATATTCTAAAAATGTATCGCCAAAAATATAAAGCGTTGAAAGCACTCAACCGATTATAATCAGATAAGCATGGAGCTATGTGTGGGATTGCAGGTATAATAGGGAGTGGGTATGATCACGAGGTGATTATGGATCACATGTTAGATCAGATTGCCCATAGAGGGCCTGATGCTAAGACATCTACAGTGCTGGGTGAAGCAATGCTTGGCCACAGGAGGTTGTCTATTATTGATTTGAATACCGGAGATCAACCGATCTATAATGAGGATCGAAGCATGTGTATCATTTACAATGGAGAGATATACAATTATCGATCTTTGCGCGATCAGTTGAGGCAGAACGGCATTTTGTTTTCTACAGAATCGGATACAGAGGTTGTCTTAAAGGCCTATGAACAATATGGAGACCGGTGCGTCAATATGCTCAATGGGATATTTGCATTTGCCATATATGATGTGAGAGAGAAGTCTTTGTTCTTGGCACGTGATCACTTTGGGATTAAACCACTGCACTATTGTCACAAGGATGGAATTTTCATATTTGCATCGGAGCAGAAAGCGATTCTCAAACACCCTGCTGTGTCACGTCAATTGAACATAGAAGCCCTGCACATACATTTGAATCTCAGATACACACAAGGCAGCAGTACATTATTTAGTGGGATCAAGCGACTACCGCCCGGACATCATATGACGTACAAAGGAGGTGTTATTAGTATCCGCAAGTATTGGCAATTAGATATACAGCCGGACGTGGAGATGACAGAGGGTCAGGCCATCGAGGGTCTTCAATATCATATCAAGGAGGCTGTCAGGGGGCAGTTGGTCAGTGATGTACCGATCGGCGTCTATTTGTCGGGGGGACTTGATTCATCAACCTTAGTACAGAAGATGCATGAGTTGGGAGTTGGAGAGATCAATACTTTTACCTTGGGATTCAATGAACCTACTGATGAGTTTTCCGATGCCCGACAGATCGCCGGGCACTTTGACACCAATCATAGAGAGATGAGTCTGTCGCTGGATCCGCTTTCCGAAATGGAGCAAGTGATTTGGCATGCAGAAGAACCTAAAATCAACCTTTTGCAAGGTTACAATATGTCCAAGTTTGTCAGTCCTCATGTCAAGGTAGTCCTCGGAGGTTTGGGCGGCGATGAGCTGTTTGCGGGTTATGATATACACAAGTTCATACGTCCTTTTGATAGATGGCATCAACGCGTGCCACAGTGGTTGCAGAGGTTGTTGCGGTGGAAGTCTGATTTTATTTTCAAAATACAGCATGCAAGCGGAATATTAAAATGGGATGAGTACCGCAGGGGAATGCAAATGCTTTTGGCCATCGGCAATATCGAGCGATACTATCTCATCATTCGCAATGTTTGGGATTATGATATGCCATTTTACCAGGATGTTTATAGTGAGCGGTTTTTGCGGTATCAGGGAGATAATATCAAAGCCACCCATAAACAATTTGACAGCATCTTTGACGAAGTGAAGCACTTGGGTGCATTGGATCAAGTATTGGGTGTAGAGTTTCTATCCAAGATGGTCAATGACTATTTGCTCGTTGATGATCGGATGTCTATGGCACATGGTGTTGAAGAAAGGGTACCTTTCTTAGATAGAGATTTAGTAGCCTTTGGATTTAAAATTCCCGTACATCTAAAGATAAAAAATGGCCAGACCAAGTATCTCTTTCGCAAGGCGATGTCCTCTTACCTTCCTGAGCGCATTATAAAAAAGAAAAAGTGGGGCTTTACGGTCAATCCATATTTGCAATTTAAAAAAGACCTGAAGCAGAGGGTTGAACGGGAACTTACCAAGGACTTTATCGAGCGTCAAGGAATCTTTAATCATGCCTACATAAAATCCATATGTGATTATCCCGCGCATCCGAGATTGAGATGGCATTACAATTTTCTATGGTTGGTGCTCGGATTAAAAATATGGCAGGAGCAATTCGGAGTAGATACGCAGGTGGACATATAGAGTTAAGCTTCACCCGTTGATACAAAACCTCCGGGCGACTTCGCAATCTAACGCTGATCACCAAGTGGAATATTGGATGCTACCCCAATAGATAAATACCTTATCTTCTACTTGTCGCGATAGGTGGATGCGGCAATCTGACCAAATATGTAGATCACTTCTCTCCCGATTTTGTCGATGGTCTGCATATAGGCATCGTGTTCCATCGGCGTATCATCATCGATTTTTGGGTCGTCATACGGTATGCTAAACCTTTGTTTGGCACCGAGAACTACGGGGCAGTTTTGATCTGCATGATCACATACCATGATCGCTATAAAACCATGTTGTGGATTGTAGGAGTCATCATATCGTTTGCTAAACATCCGGTGACCCAGCAGTGTGGGGGTCAGAGGAGTCAGTTCATAGGATGGATTGTGACCACTCGAACGTTCCGTCAGGTGAAATCCCGTTGTTCGCATAGCGACGACCATTCGGATATTAAATTCGGTGGCCTCAGTGCCCCCTGACGATGCGGATATACCTTCGACATTATAGTACTGAGCAGCTGCCACGATCCAAGCTTCCATGAGCTGGCTACGTCGAGAGTTGTGGGTGCATATGGCCATCACGCGACAGAGGTCTTGGGATTCTAATTCTTGAGAGATTGCTTGAGCCACGGACTTTAATTTCTTTTTTCTCCTTTCCGGTATGAAGTGATGCTCAAGTGTCAGTCTATGTATTTTAGATTGTAAGATGGTCGGACTCATAGCAGTTGTACTAGGTGTGAATATCCACAATTATGTATTGGAGATGCTATCCAATTGTGCTTGATAGGTTTCCCATTGTTCATAGAGTTGTGAGAGTGTATTTTTCTTGGATTGATGGTGCTGAATGGTAATTTGAGCTTCGTCGCTTTCGTAGAATCCAGCTTCGAACATCTTCTTTTCTATCTCGACAATTTCCGCTTACAGATTTTCTATTTTTTGTTCGGTATTGCGCACCCGAGTGGTGAGTTTCTTCTGCTCGTTGGAGATTGCTTTGTTTTTATAATTTTTGTTTTTTGCAGGGATTTTTGTAATTTTTGATTTTTGTATTTCGACATCACGCATATTGTCGAGTTCTCTTTTTTCCAAAAAATAATTGACATCGCCGAGGTATTCATAGAGTTGTCTGTCTCTGAATTCGATCGTTCGATCTGTTAGATTACCGAGGAAGTGTCGATCGTGCGAGACGACAATCAAAGTACCTTTGTAATCTTCGATTGCCTGTCTCAGAATTTCCTTGGAGACCATATCGAGGTGATTGGTCGGTTCATCCAGTACCAATAGATTGAACGGTCGCAGTAGCATACAAGCCAGTGCCAACCGGGCGCGTTCTCCACCGCTCAATACAGAGACTTTTTTCTCGGCATCTTCGCCACTAAACATAAATGCTCCGAGGATATTGCGGAGTTTGGTACGCATTTCAGGCGGAGAGTGGTCTTCCATTGTTTCAAGTAGGGTTCTGTTTCTATCGAGTGTTTCGGCTTGATTTTGTGCGTAGTATCCGATAGTGACATTATGACCTATTGTGACTTCGCCACTCGTCTTATCAAGTATTCCGATGATAATCTTAGAGAGTGTGGTTTTGCCCTGTCCATTCTGCCCGACAAATGCCACTCTATCTTGACGTTCAATTGTCAGATCGATATCGTTGAGCACTTCCAAATCGCCAAAGTGTTTGGTCACCTTTTTGCAATCTACGACGATTTGCCCTGAGCGAGGTGGATCCGGAAATCTGATATTCATCGCACTGACATCTTCGCTTTCGACTTCTATACGTTCCATCTTGTCGAGTTGCTTCTTCATGGATTGTGCCATCTTGGTTTTGGTAGCTTTGGCCATGAATCGAGTGATGGTTCTTTCGCGTTGCGCTATGACCTTCTGTTGATTGTCATAGGCTGATTGCATTTTTTCTCGTCTATCTTTGCGTAGTATCAAGTACTTGCTATATGGGGCATTGTAATCCTGTACTCTACCGAGTTCTATCTCTATCGTTCTATTGGTACAATTGTCCAAGAATTGTTGATCATGAGAGATGATGATAATAGCTCCGGCATATGACTTAAGAAATCTCTCCAACCAGATAATTGACTCTATATCGAGATGGTTGGTAGGTTCATCCAGTAGAAGGAAGTCCGGACGCTGAAGGAGCATTTTTGCCAGTACTACACGCATCTGCCAACCTCCACTGAACTCTCGTATCTTGCGATGGAGATCTTTTTGTTTGAATCCCAATCCACTCAATACCTTTATAGCATCCCCTTCAGAAGACTCTCCACCCAAGAGCGCAAAACGCTCATTGATATCCGAAAATCGTTGCAACAAATCCAGATAATCTTCTGATTCATAGTCCGTGCGATCTGAGATCTGTGTGTTGAGAACGTCGATCTCTGCGTTGAGTAATTGAAGTGCTTCGAAGGCTTTCATTGTTTCTTGAAGGACGGTATTTTCTTGTTCAATCTCGATCTCTTGATGGAGAAAGGCCATTGTGGCTTCAGTAGGCATCGTAATCGTTCCTTCGTGGGGCGTGATTTCTTTGGCGAGAATTTTAAGGAGCGTGGATTTACCGGCTCCATTGCGCCCGACGAGTCCTACTTTATCCCGGGTTTTAATCACAATGTTGATATGATTGAGAAGAATACGATCTCCGTATTGAATATATATGTTGGTTGCTGAAAGCACTCGAGGATGATTTTATCCTTTAAAAAATGATGCAAATATATAAGGAAGTACTTTAAGAACGTGTGTTAGGATATCGGGCAACGATGATTTTAAGATCTTGATTCGGGGTGAGAATGAACAGAATTTGCAATTATTTGTGCTATCAACTATATTTTTGATGAATTTTATTTTTTTTCTTGAAAATGATCCTATATGTTTGGTCTTCCTAATTTAATAATTGTATGAATCATATTAAAGGTTTGTTTTGTTTGATCGTTGCATTGATGTTGGGAATACAATTTGTCAATGCACAGGAACGGTGTTATAGTCATATATTGATGTTGGAGGATTTGCAGTCCAACCCCAATTTTGTTCGTGAACAAAACAAATTGGAAGCATTTACCAGAAAAAATCAGTTAGAGAAGGATCAGAGTGGAAGCCGGTATATCATCCCTACCGTATTTCACGTGATTCATGATGGCGATGCACTTGGTACGGGAGACAATCTTCCTGCCTCATTGATTTTGGCACAATTGTCACAACTTAACCAAGACTTCGGCAAGGAGAACAGCAATGCCGACCAGACTCCCGCGGTATTTCAAGATGTCGCGGCGGATACCGACATTGAGTTTTGTCTGGCGACCAAAACGCCAGGAGGGGCTACAACCAGTGGTATCACCCGTACACACATTTCCACTCTCGGTGTGTTGTCCTCCGATTGTTGGGATCCTGAATATATCAGAACCAATATTATGATGCCATTGATGTGGGATCATCTCAAGTATTTGAATGTTTTCATCATCGAGCGTATTGACGTACCGGGATGTTCTTCATCGGGTCAGATATTGGGTTTTGCGGCCTTTCCCGGCTCTGCTGCGGGATATGATGGCATAGTAGTCATCAATCGATCCATCGGAGCACTGGAGACACCCAATCCCGTATCAAGTACGCTGAGTTTTGGCCGTACTACTACGCATGAAGTAGGGCACTGGTTGAACTTGAGACACATCGGAGGGGATGTCGCCGGTGGGTGTGGAGATGATTTTGTTTCGGATACACCTCCACAAAAAGGAGGATCCTCGCAGAATGGCACGGGCAATGATACAGGGCAGAATTACGGTTGTCCTACTCATCCATTGACGTATCCCGGCGAATGTCCCGGGACGACTGCCGAGATGTTTATGAATTATATGGATTATGTCGATGATCAATGCATGACGATGTTTAGCAATGGTCAGAAAAACAGGATGAGAAGTGTCATAGAAGGGTCGAGGGTGGCATTGAAGTTTGAGAAGTGTTGTGCCCGCAATCCCGTCAATAGATGGACAGGGCCGCCAGTAGGAGATTGGTATGGAACAGATACGCATTGGAGCCTCCAAAGAACTCCGATGCCGTGCGATATAGTGATTATACCTTCCGGCAAAAGGCTTACCATTAAAAACGGAGAGACAGCTCTGGGCTATGAATTGCGTGTAAATGCCGGAGGACAGTATGTCGTTGAAGATGGAGGGGTCATGTGTATTGATGTCGCACCGTATTAAGGGTGTCCTATCTGCTTGGACGATATCGATGGATGTCTGCCTCTGCCGCGATGTAACCAAATGATGCCCAATTGCTGCCTTTTATAATTTCTCTCAGATTGTTGTACCCGGCGTTTGATTGGTTGTTGTATATGTACCAATTGGCAAGTCCGTATCTCACGGCATCATCAGCAGCGGAGTCTTCGGAGGTTGTCAAAAGATCCTTTTCGGTGATCAATCCTTTGTAAAATAAACAGAGCCGATAGTAACTGAAGTTTTCTATGATATCCATGTTTTCTTGAATTGGTTTTAGAATTTCATTGGCTTCTTCGGTTCTCCCCATACGTCTGAGGATCATGTATATCCAATGTGTACTCGAAACAATATTGTCAGGCAAGGTAGAGGCTTCCAAGCAACTTAGATATGCATCAAGGGCTTGAGGAAGTCGGCCGTTGAGATAATATGCCAGTCCTAGATGGTAGTATATATTGCCATGAAGCGTGCTCACGGGGACATTGCGTGCATTGGGCATTCCATCCGGTTCGATGGAATTCTGCGTACCCCGGATGAGCTCCCGGGCTTTCTGAAGATCTATTATGGCCTTGTCAAATTGTCTTGTAGTGATGTACCTATGACCTCTATGGCGATAGAATCGACTGTCCCGGGGTGCTTCCCGAATACCGGTGGAAAACAATTCAATGGCTTCGTCATACCGACCCATATACGCAGCGTACCTGCCATACCATATCAATGCATCCATGTTGTGGACATCACCAAGATATGCTTTTTTACGAGCATCGTATTTTTCTGAAAGCTCCGGAGAAGGTTGTGGTGCGTAGAGAGGCTCTCCCCACAGATTGTACGCTGCTACTCTATGGACTTGCTCTGTTGAGTTCCGGCATCCAAGAGTGATAAACAATAGTAATGCGAGACTTACTATAGATTTGGTAGGCATAAGAATCTGTTTTCCATTCAAGTGGAAAGGTAGGCAATTTGCTTGATGAAATTGAACCATCATGCGTGCTATACACCCCGTTACCAGTCTTGTATTTCAAATACTACCGAGCCATTGATAGGACGTTGTGCCAATTGGTTGATATCCTCCGGCAGTATTTGCAATATCCTGAGATATCCACCCGTAGTCTGGCAATCTCTCATGAGTATGATCGGAAGTCCCGAGGGCAACAACTGTACCGTGCCCGGCAATACGGCAGATGTCATAATACCGGGATACTTCCCTTTGAGTGCGGTGCCTGCCAATCTATATCCCATGCGATCGCTCTGTTCGGTGATATAGTAGGTCGTATTGAGCAATTGTCGTTGTGCAGCTGCTGTGAGACGATGCCATTCCGGCCCGGGTGTTGCTGAGATCGTGTTGTGACTTGAGATGGGCATCGGACTCACATGGCCATGACCCTTTGATCCGCTACTGACGCTATCAAATGGAAGGATATCACCGATCCGAATCCTGTCTCCGGATACACCGCTGAGCAGACTTCTACTGCCCAATAAAGGGGTGGTTTTGATTCCTCCTGCTATGGCCAGATAGATTCTGACTCCCTGTATAAATGTACCCACTGATAACGTTTCCCCGGCATGCATTTTGAAAACTTGATGGATGGGTATTGGTCGATCATCAGTAGATACGTCCGCATTGGCTCCTGCCAAAACCACAGTGGCATCTTGCATAAAATGCAGCCGGTGTCCCGCTTGATATAGCTCCAGTAGAGCGGCATCCGGATGATTGCCGACTAGGGTATTTGCGACAAGCGCACTATGTTGATCCATAGCTCCACCCGTCGGGACGCCATATCGTCGATATCCATGCCTGCCGCGATCGACGATACACAGTTGGCTGCCCAATCTTAAAATCTTTATCATGGCGACTGGATTGAAACAAACTGTACCGTATCTCCGGGTCTAAACGACGTTGGAGGATCCTCCCGTGGATTGAAAAACTCCTGATCGGTATGACCGATGATATGCCATCCACCCGGACTTTCGACGGGATATATTCCGGTCTGTTCTGAAGCGATGGCAACAGCTCCCTTGGGCACCCGGATCCGTGGTTGTGACCTCCGGGGGATGTGCAATCGAGGATCCAGCCCTGATAAATAGACAAATCCCGGCAAGAATCCCATCAAGTGTACGATATATGTCGCGCTCGTATGCACTTGGATGATTTGATCTATGCTAAAATGTGTCTGCATCGATACATAGTCCAGATCAACACCATGCCTTGGACTGTAATCGACCTCGATGATGTGTTTTTGATTTTGCAAAAAGACTTCCGGAGTCGAGAGATTTTTTATTTGAGATATAAGTCGATCGGGGTTATGAAGTGTTGATTTCATGATCACCAGCAGGCTGTGATATGCAGGTACGGTCTCTATAAGCTCATCCCGCCATTGAGATTGTATGGCATGATCCATAGCGGTGATGCTGTGCAATGTCGATATATCTCGAGCGGGATGCCACTCGAGCAACAGGGCATTGGTACTGAATCGGTGATATCGTATCGGCAGCAGCATCAGTTATCGGAGCGATTTCAATGATTGAAGAATCACAAGGGCAGATGGGTTGTCCCCGTGGATACACATCGTATCCACTGCCAACGACAATGACCCTCCTTCGATCGTATTGACCTGCTGATGAGCCACCATAGATTGTGCTTGCCGGACAGCATCGTCAACATCTGTGATTACGGCTCCTTTTATTAGCCGCGAGACCAATCTTCCATCTGAATGATATCGGCGATCTACAAATCCCTCTCTCTTGATTTGCAATCCTTGTTGTTGTCCTACTGCCTCAAGTATAGAATGCGGAGGCGCATATAGGATGAGGGTTGTATGGCATCGCTTGACAGCGGTGACGATGGCACGGGCAGTCTGCTCATCCCGAGCTGCTTGATTGTAGAGTGCACCATGTGCCTTTACATGAGTCATCCTCCCCCCGAGTGCTTGGGTCATCCCTTGTAGTGCGGAGATCTGATACAAGATCATTGCCTCCAATGTCTCTGCATCGATATCCATATACCGCCGTCCAAATCCCTGCAAATCCGGGTATCCCGGATGTGCACCGATCTCCACATTGTGTTGCAGGGCAGATTCGATCGTCCTTTGGATGGTGACAGGATCGCCGGCGTGATATCCACAAGCGATATTGCAAGCATCAATATAAGGCATAAGTTGGACATCATATATGAGTGTGTAAGCACCATAGTTTTCGCCCATGTCACAGTTGATGTGAGGAGTAACTGCAGGATGTGCGTGATTCATTCTTCTATCTTTTTACATAGATGTAATTAACATACCGTATTCCATAGTAATGTCGTCAAAATATACCTAATATATGTAGTTTTAACGTGTATAAACATCAAAATAATATTAAAATCTATCCGTAAAATATGATCTCTACACCTTCAATTCTGACGCAAATAATAGCTCAGAAAATGCTTTAGTAAGTATTGCTCATTAAATTGAAAAGCATTGAAAAAGGAATTGAGAAAAAGGCTTGACCTGCCATCTCGTACTTTTAGTAAGTGTGTGTTGTATGGACTATCCTTACCCTTCAACCGGAAAATTGGATGTAAATTGAAAACCTAAATAGAATGAGTAAAGTATCAATTGCTATTTTGATATTAATCATCATATTTTGTACAAATAATAAAAATGAAATTATGAAAAATGAAAGTAAGGCCAACAATGAGCGTCCCAAAAACAATGACACTATCCCGAAGGTGACAGGATTAGGTGGGGTGTTCTTTTATTCCGAAAATCCGCAAGAAACAAATGAATGGTATAGCAAAAACTTAGGCATTGAAATCAACGAGTGGGGATCAGCGAGTTTTGAATCAAGAAATATGCATAAACCTGACGTAATCAACTCTTTGCAATGGAAGCTTTTTAAAAATGGAGATGCATACTTTGCACCCTCTCAAAAGGGTTTTATGATTAACTATCAAGTACAGAATATCGATGGACTTGTATCTAAACTCAAAGAAAGTGGAGTGATGATTCTTGACAATATTGCCACATATGAATATGGAAAATTTGTCCATATCATGGACAATGAAGGAAACAAAATCGAACTATGGGAACCGGTCGATTGAGTGAAAGTACGAAAGGCGTAAAGCCCCGACAAGTTCACCGGAGAGACGATATTCCCTCCAATATTTCACTACGATATATTCACATGGTCGTATCGAGCATGTCCAAGGAAATATGTTCTTTTGAAATCCTCTTAGTAGGGGCATTGGATTTGTGATAAGACGTGTACTTGATTTTCGTAAATTGCAAACGCTTAAAAAGCACTCTTATAGACTGGAGTGTTTATCTTGCCGGAGTGTAATCGATTGTTGCCTTAATTTTTCTATAAAATGGTATATAAAAAGGATGCCTTTACCTTAGAGCAGGATATGATCTACCTAGACGGCAACTCGTTGGGGCCGTTGACCAAGGCTAGTCAATCGCGACTCGATCAGGTGATCAATCAACAATGGCGACAAGATATCATACTAAGTTGGAATAAACACAATTGGTTTATGATGGCAGAAGGTATTGGAGACAAAATTGCTGCGATCATAGGTGCTCCGATGGGCACTATAACAGTATCGGATTCTACTTCCATCAATCTCTTCAAATGTCTGCACGATGCACTAGGGATCTGTAGCATGCAGCGGCCTAATCGAAAGATCGTGATGACGGACAATAGCAATTTTCCTGGTGATCTCTACATGATAAACGGTGTATTGACACAGCATCATACTGATTATCAACTCAAGATCATTGATACTTACAGTCGTAGCAAGGAATCGAGACAATCACCTACGGATCTTATCTTGGACTTGCTTGATGACGAGGTTGCTCTACTAGTTTTGACTCATGTAGGATACAATTCAGGATACAAGTATGATCTTGCCGCGATCAGTAGATTGGCTAGATCTAAGGGCATCATGACGATCTGGGACTTGTCCCATAGTGCCGGAGCGATGGAGGTCGATATATGGGATGCCGGCCTAAACTATGCCATCGGATGTACGTATAAGTACCTCAACGGTGGCCCAGGGTCTCCTGCTTTTGTTTATGATCATCCGGACAATCCTCAGGTATATCCTGTTTTGCCCGGTTGGATGGGGCATCTGTCACCATTTGATTTTGAGTTGTCCTATACGCCGGCTGAAGGCATCCGCCGGTATCGCGTAGGGACTCCTTCGATTCTGTCTTTGACATCTCTGGATGCAGCGCTGGATGTTTTTGATGGATTGGATATGTCCGAAGTTGAATCGGAAGCGCAGCAATTGATATCCCGATTTATAAAGCGGATTGAGGATGATTGTCCACAGCTGTCTGTGATATCTCCCGGAGACCTGTCTTCGAGAAGTACTCAGATACTTTTGCAACCATTGGATGAGGAGATATCGGCTTATGCCGTTATTCAGAATCTCATCAACTATAATATTATTGGAGACTTTCGCCCGATCAATGCCTGTAGATTTGGGATATCGCCTCTTTATCTGACGGAGGAGGATATCGATGGCGCCGTTGAGGTGTTGAGTGAAATATTAGCGTCCGAATCTTGGAAAGAACCTGCTTTTCACAAGAGAAATATGGTGACCTGACTTTATAATTATCGGTCACAATACTATACCAATAACCTTATACTTTAGATTGGTGTCATATAGCATTTTTATATTTTTGACAGTTTAATTTTATATTTTATGTATCTTCCGGCAGTATATAAATTCATAATTTAGTTGCAGTACTCGCTAGCCATTAATACTGATATTTTCTCTATCAATCACCAACATGAATAGCCAGTGGGAGTTTTATTTTTTTAATATGATATAATCGATCTGTGCATTGCGAATCGCATGGTTTAATGCAGGTATCCTTTCTGTTTTAATATAGTTGTAGAGATCCAACTGTTCATCTATTTGGGACACCAATACATCCTTCACTTCAATTGCCCCATCGGTAGGAGGGAAGTCTCCTATCTGAGTCAACGAGTTTAGATGTGCCAATTTGTTGGTCAGCCTAATTGGAAAATTGAGTGGATCTTGATTGCTCTTATTTTTAATTTGATATAGCTGTTTTTCGATATCACTGATCGTGCTGTCGATGGATTCTATTTCTTGGATGATGGCCTTGTGATCGGTGACGATGTCCTTATATTTATCCAGTGCACTTTTGACTTCTCTTATTTCAATGATTACTTCATGTGCTTCGGTGATTTTATTATTTATAGATTGAATAAAATCAAATTGTTTTTGATAATCCGTTTGGGTGTTGGGAAGTGTGGGGTCAGCAATGATTGCAAAGGGTTGCGTATTAGTATGGCCATTGTGGGACATTGCGATATTGTAATTGCCGGGTATGGCAGTAGGCCCTCTCATCGATCCCCACCATAGGATCATCCCATCAAATTTTTTTGCATCTGGATATTTCATATTCCAATTCCACATATTGGCTCCTTCTTTGATGTCTTCAAGCTTGTCGTACTTGTTTTGTGCATGCGTACTATATGTCCTGATGGTATCTCCTCCGTCGGTCAGAATAGTAAAAGTCAAGGTGTCTTTCTCTTTCCATTCTTTGAGGTAGTAATTGACCAGTACACCTCCGGGATGATTCAATCCGGCATGTTTGTTTTTCTTATTTTGAGTACCGCGATACCTCCAACTATCCATGGGTTGATAGAGGATATCATCCGACTTATTTTCTAATTTGATCGCCTGATGGATGACGGTAAGATCATCGATGATCCACAGTCCTCTCCCTTGTGTCGCTGCGATGAGGTTGTTGTCCTTGATGGTAAGGTCTGTGATCGGTACGATGGGCAGGTTCAATTGCATGGGATACCACTGCTCACCGTCATTGTAGGAGATGTACATGCCTGATTCAGTACCTGCATATAGTAGTCCATCTACTGCGGGATCGGCTCTTAGTACTCGAGTGAAGTGTTCGCCGGGGATACCATCAACGATTTTTTTCCACGTTTGGCCGTAGTCAGAGGTCTTGTAAAGATACGGTCGGAAGTCTCCTGTCTTGTACAAAGTTCCGGCGACGTAGCAAGTGCCCGCTTTGCGTGGATGGGGCTCGATACTGTTGATCATCAGCCACTTAGGCATGTGACCCGGTGTCACATCTGTCCAATTTTCGCCACCATTGCGACTGATATGTATGAGTCCATCATCTGAACCAACCCACAAGAGTCCTTCTGCTACCGGTGATTCCGCTGCTGCAAATATGGTGCAGTAGTATTCTACGCCGGTATTGTCTTGAGTGATCGGACCGCCGGAGGATTTTAGCTTGTCGGGGTCGTTGGTGGTTAGATCTGGAGATATCAACTCCCAAGATTGTCCTTCATTGGTGGTTTTGTGGAGGTGATTGGAAGCGGCATACAGTACCTTGGGGTCATGTGGAGAGAAGAATATCGGAAAATTCCATTGAAATCTATATTTCATTCCTTCTGCTCCGTGACCCATGGGATTGTCGGGATAGATATTGATGGCGCGGGTGGTCTTGAGTTTGTGATCTACTCTTGTCAAAAATCCACCGTAGCTGCCTCCATAGACGATATCCGGATTGAGTGGATCTACGGCGATGTGTGCAGATTCACCTCCGGCGGTGGATTCCCAATCACCGGCTCCTATGGATCTCCCCTTTGTCCG
>JAJRXG010000403.1 GCA_024276375.1 Bacteroidota bacterium
AAACCTTGGCCGTTATGGCGAGTTCCCGCCTTGACCAATTTCCTGAAGTTCCTACCTTACAAGAATCTGGAATAGATTGGGTAATCGGTGGTTGGGTATCTATTTGTGCACCTTCCGGATTGCCTGATCCTATAAAATCTAAATTGGATTCAGCCCTTTATATAGCATCAATGGATACAACATTTGTTCATGCTATGACTCAAGCAGGCGTCATTCTAAAATATATGGACTCCCAAAATCTATTACAATTTATGCAAGCTGAAGACCTCTCCAATTCAGCATTGATGAAAACCGCAGGACTAACACGATAGCTTATGAGCCTACAGACCATGAAGCCATCTAAATCCGGCCATCTTGCAGCACTCACCTTAATAATTGTATCTGTTGGCGTATGGATTATAAGTGCCTCCTTCCCCGATATGGACAAGGGATATCCTGGACCAAGTCTATTTCCGCGCATTATAGCTACAGGATTATTTGTAATAGGCATCTGGGATGTGATTGGTGTTATTTATAAAAAAGAAACCTTCGTGACAAATCATGATAGTAAGGATCGTCGAGACTACCCTATGAGACTCCTAACGGGTATAATTCTTATTGCCATCTTCCCCCTAACCAGTCCAATACTGGGATTTTTGCCCTCATTGTTCATGCTCACCATCGGTATGGGGATACTATTGCAGATCTCTTGGCACAAAACATTGGTGATTGGAGTATTGACAGTTGCGTTTATATATGTGATATTTTCTCAGTTACTGAATGTTACATTGTAATGGAAATATTTAGCTGGGAAGGATTAGTGGCATTGTTACTTGGAGGACTATATGGGTGTATATTTGGAGCCATCCCAGGATTAACGGCAACATTGGCGGTCGCCTTGTTTATACCGATTGCATTTTTTCTGGATCCGATCATCGCATTGCCTGCTATCATAGCTATTTCCTCTGTAGCTATATATGCCGGAGATGTAGGTTCAAGTATAGCGAGGATTCCGGGTACTCCAGCGAGTGCTGCATATCTGGAAGAACTATTCTCCATATCCCGAACAAAAGGATCCATATATAGTCTCGGATTAAGCGCTATGGGATCCACCATCGGGGGTATCATCGGAACCATTTTATTGATCTTCGGAGCGGGAGCCATTGCTTCCTTTGCGAAGCAATTTTCGAGTTTTGAATATTTTTGGGTAGCAGTATTGGGTCTTAGTGCTGGCATATTTGCTTCGGGTGGGCCACCTCGCAAAGCGCTGGCCTCCTTACTTATCGGCATATTGTTCTCAACTGTAGGCATCGATCCCACATTGGGATACCCTCGTTTTGATTTTGGAAACCCCAATCTGCTAGGTGGTCTCAACTACATCGTAGCGATGATCGGCTTATTTGGTTTTTCTGAAGTATTAGAACACCTGTACCATCCGCAACCCAATACAAAAGAGACCACGCTCCTATCCAGTGATGGCTCCGTCCAACAATTCTACCGTCTCCCCCTCCTATTTATTTTAAAGCAAAAATGGATTGTTATACGCTCTGCAGTACTTGGAGTTATAGTAGGATTGCTGCCTGGAGCAGGAGCGGATATAGGTTCGTGGGTCTCCGGTAGTCTCCAAAAAATGAATCAAAAAAATACCGATCCGGAATCAATGGACAAAGTAGTACTTGCTGGAACAAGTAGCAATAATGCCGCTGTTGCAAGTGCATGGATTCCTGCACTATCGCTCGGCCTTCCAGGGGACACAGTTACCGCCATTGTTTTGGGAGTATTTATGATGAAAGGGATCACGCCGGGCCCATTATTGTTTGAGCAGCAACCAGAATTGATATGGTCGCTATACATCACATTTATACTTGCCAATATAGTATTACTTCCCGTCTTTGGATACTTAACGGCACGTATAGCCGCGACGCTGATGAGTGTTCCTTTTTCAATATTGCTCACCGTTATCGCAGCGATATGCGTAGTTGGAGCGTATGCGATTAATAACAGTCTATTTGATATATGGATAATGGTTGCAATGGGTGTGATCGCATTTATTATGCGAAGAGGAGGTTTCCCATTGGCTCAGGTAGTCTTGGGCATGGTACTCGGACCCATCTTGGAACAAAATTTTATGGTTTCCGCCATCAAATCCAACTGGGATCCAATGAGTTTTTTTCAGAGACCGATCGCATTTGTCCTCATGATCTTAACTATTGTGGTTATACTCCTTGGGATCCGAATCTCTAAGAATAAAATGTGGCAGCAATGAGATTAACTTTTAAAATACGTGGATCGGATGAATGTTTAGCAAAGCAAAAAAAATGAACAAACTCAATACAGCTACATACCTTGCCATTGCACTTATGGTGGTCATCATAATAAATTCATTTGGATTTCACTACCCTATCCACATCATAGACATGATGACAGATACACCCCAATCTGATTTTGGGATACATATATCAATATGGAAGATACTTTTTGAGCCCATATTGGGGCCTTTATTATACTTTAACAGAGGCTACTACGGCATAGCGGAGATCAATCATACATTGTATTGGACGATCGGAATATTCATCTTGACTCGGCTCTCTAAGATACTTACTGATGAATACAAGAAACATTGGAAACAAAATCTAATCCGCGCAATAGTTGACTTGCCCATTGTTGCATTTATATGGTTTACGATATTTATAATAATGTTATTCATTCCCCTACCCAACAATACGATCATCAATAATACTACATCACAAGTCTTGGTTACAACACATGCGCATGCTTATTATAGCCACGATGGATTGACATCTCCGGAAGGACTATGGCGTTGGCACAAAAGAAATGGCTTTGATGCGTACTTTGAAACGGATCACAACAACCACAATAGAACACTAGATTTTATTGCTCAACAACGTGAGAAAGACATTCCCATTCATCCATTGATTATGTGTGGAGAAGAATTTTCCGGTAGCAACCATTTAAGTTTGTTGGGGCTTAAACGCAAGTTCTCCAATGTCGGAATGCCTGACTCAGTGGTGATCGACTCTACACATCAGAATGGTGGAGTAGTAATCGTCAATCACTGGTTTGATGACAAGCACAACACTCTCGAATACTATAGAGATCTAGGCGTCGATGGTTTTGAAATTGAGAATACGGGCAAAGACATATACTATGACAGGGCGTTGCAACAAGAAATTCAAGAATTTTGTACTGCCAATGACCTCATCATGGTAGGAGGGCTTGACTTTCATGGCTATGGCAATGTCTGTATGATGTGGAATGCATTTGACATACCCAATTGGAATAAGCTCGATCCAATATCACAGGAATATGCCATCATCAATATTCTAAAATCCAGAGATCAGAGTAAACTCAAAATCCTCTTGTATAAAGATCGTCCATATTATGACAAGTCGAATCTGTGGTTTCGGCCATTGTTAACATTTATCAACTACTTCAGGACGCTCAACTATATCCAAGTGCTGTCATGGTTGCTTTGGATTATAATTATATTTCTTTTGAATAAAATATTGGTTAAAAACAAGAGCGCAAGTAAGTTCATCGGACGTTATAAAATTCTAAAATTCTTGGGTGTCATAAGTGTGGTCTTTACCATGACTCTGGGGTTGTACTACAGGGCAAATATTCAGACCTTTGAAGGGTTCAGCGATATCTATGCTGAATATAGCGCAATGTTGCTGTATGTGGGAATTGCGGGTTTTTTATACTTGATTTTGGACATGGTTATAACAAAACGACTAAAGAAAAAAAGGAAATAAATAATCTGAGCACATTACCAAGATCACTATAAACTAATTCCCATCATTTTTTTACAATATTCTTTATTTAATGTGATTGAAAACTATAAAGTTGTCCCACTGCAACCACCGGCAACAAAGCAGATATGGCAAGATTAATTTGGAAAGAAGTGCACTATTGCCATGAGCAAAAATAGTACAACCGCAAGAACCGCAGAGCACAAAAAAAATAACACCCTACTCTATTAATACATTGCAGGATTCATAATAAAGAACCACTTTATAGGTTGCCGTATAAACTATAATAACGGGGTTCTTTACATTTCTAAAAAAAAACAAATACCACATCTACACCTTATAACCTATGCCAAGGGTACACTTGCATATACTACCACGGCTTTCCGGTACCTTGTAAGACCCACATTTTAGACCATGCACTATTGTTGCCATCGGGAGAGGTATAAGAAGTGCTTTCCAATCTTTCAGCTGCTGACCGGGCATTCTGAGGATTAAAATCAATCTCATCAAGAGCATAATAAAATCGCACGGGCAGAACAGTACGTTTGACAACTACACCGGCTTTAAGATCCGGCAATCCCGTACGCCGATAATCAAACCATGCCTCGGCCGCAGAAGTCCACGAAGCGATCCATTTTTGCTCCATAATCTGCTCCAAGCTACCATTAAAGACGACGCCCGGAACAGTTATATAGGCATTATAGACATTGTCCACGCCCCAGGCAGTCAAAGATTGCAATATACCTTGATGGTAAGCATCAGCTGCACTGATCCCCGTTGACCAACCCATCAGTGCAGCTTCAGCTATGATAAAATTAACTTCTGCGGCAGATAGCATCCGAGCTTTTAGCAAGGGGCCGGCGGCATTTCTATATCGATCATTGAGATGCGAAACATGAGGATTAAAAGGAGCCTGTTCGAGATTAGGATTCAAGTTATAAGCTTGAGGAACTATAGACCATGCCGGTGGCAATCCTACATACTCCGGGTCAGAGTCAATTGGAAATCCGAGATTGGATTCATACACATCGGCAACATCCTGGGCGACCATTCTGACCCCATCAATGATCTGATCGGTTCCTGGCGGCAAGTCAGGATTGACAACGATTTGGATTGTTATTTTATTGGCCCACAATGCCAATCTTGGATCCTCCAATTCCTGCAATTTTTCAACCAAGGTGGCGCACATTTTGATTCGCCGATAATTGCTTCCACCAGTACCATCAAACACAGTATTGCCGGGCCATGAATCTATATTACTGCTACCGATATAATCCACATTGGCCTCATCAGCGACATCGGTGATAATGGGATAAGTGCCGGGATCATTGAGGATTTTTTCGATGCCCTGACGAGCTACATCAGGTGTTTTGGCCGAAAGCCGCATATAGTATCTGAGTGCCAGAGAATTGGCAAATTTGCGCCACTTGGATGCGTCCCCTCCAAACAATACATCTTGTACCTCATTGATCTCTCTGTAAGTACTTTGATCTTGAGAAAGCAGGACATTGGCTTGTTCCAGATCGGCAAGGATACCACTATAAATATCGGATTGCTCATCAAAAACAGGTTGCAGGTTTTCCGATCCTCCAATCTCTCCCATTAGAGCTTGAGAATATGGAGCATCACCCCACAAATCTGTCACCATTCCAAACAAAAACGATTTCATCACTAAGGCAACTCCTTGATGAAATAAAAGATCCCCATCTACTGCCTTGTTATAGATTTCGTCACTGTTGCGAAGAATAGCATAAAACGAATTCCAAGATTGATTGGTTGTCCAATCATAACTATTGTGAGAACCCGAAAATCCGTCCTTTTGTGTGTGCTGCATAACCCCAGCCAAGTCCCCAAAACCCAAGTTTACAACTGATAGCGCCGCTTGAGTGACAACGGTACTTATCAACAAGTTAGGATGGGCGTTGGCCGGATCCACGCCATTGGGATTGATGTTTAGCTCTTCCAGGTTCTGACATGATAAAAATACTAGTATTAACCCTGTTAAGATGGAGCGCAATATTAACTTTATAGAAAACATATCTCTTGATTTTATTGTTTTTGGTTTTTGATTGAAGTCATTTACTAAAAAGTAAGATTCAGTTTAAAACCTAATGGAAGCACCCAAGGCTCCAAATTATACCTCTCTATACCTTGCTTGAATTGGGTGCCCCGATTGCCACTGCCACTTTCTGCTTGGAATGCTCTCTCGGGATCAATATTTATTTTAGCCTTAGTCCAAAGGATGATATTGCGACTGTATATTGAGAAATCAATCGCTCGTACTCCTCCCAGTTTTTTCAATATATTCTGTGGCAATTGGTAGGATAAAGAAATCTCTCTTAATTTTACAAAGTCCGCATCAAACATTGAAGGTCGCGCAAAACCCCAAGGGTAACTCACCACATATGGTATGTAAGGGATGAGATTATTGTCGCCGAGATTTTCAACGTATGTCCCATCCGGCAATTGAACGACACCGGGAACAAATGTTCCATCATATACAACTACTCCACTAAAATCTTCGGGAAACCCTCCAAAATCTATTGTAGGACCTCCGACTACATTGAAGCCGTCTTTGATAAGGATATCCTCATTTTCAACGAGCCAATCTCTCAACTCTCGCCCCGTACGTCCTTCGGGATTGATCAGATTGTCCAACCAATATTGTGAACTGGCGTCCTCCGAAGTATATCTGACAGTTTGAGATATAAATTGTCCGCCTTTGCGCCAATCGATGGTAAAATTGAGTGCAAAACGTTTATAGGATATTCTATTTTGAAATCCCATAATAAAATCCGGATTATAATTTCCGATTTTATTATTGGCATTTTCGATTGGGACATCTTGCCACTCGAAGTTGGCACCTCCCACAATCGGATATCCAAAGTATGGAGAGTTTTCATCTGTGACTCTTAAAATCTCTGCATCGTAAATATCTCCTATCTCATCTCCGACATATGACCAAGCTCCTCCCCTCGCATCAGACCAAAATTTTATGAAATCAATACCATCAGAGAGCTCTTTAAGGGTTGTCCTATTGCGTGTATAATTGACGTTTAAGTCCCATTCGAAGTTCTGAGATCTCAATGGCGTTACACCTGCCAATATTTCCCAACCTTCACTTGATATCAGTCCCGCATTAATATTGACCCGGTCAAAACCCGATGACCCTGCAATCGGAATATTGCGAATGATCTGATTGCGGTTATCCATGGTATAGTAGGTAGCTTCAAGTCTAAAACGATTTTTATACATCGTCAAATCTACTCCAAATTCCAGCGAGGTGGACTCCTCCGGTTTGAGATTGGGTGTAAGGATGGTTCCGGGTTTAGAGAGTCGTGTCGCATCACCCCATTGACCTACATCTCCATAAGTCGGAAACAACTGATAGGGACTGGCATCATTGCCGACCATAGCCCAGCCTCCTCTAAATTTTAAGAGATCCACGTCGTTACCCAAATCCAGCATTTCATTTGCCAAAAGGCTCAAGGATACCGAGGGATAGAAGAATGATTGGTTGGCCTTGGGCAAGGTACTCGACCAGTCATTGCGAGCAGTAATATCTATATAAATTCTATTGCGCCACCCAAAGTTGGCGACACCATACAGACTGTATATTGCCCTTTCAGATCTAAAATTTCCATAACTTAAAGCTCCGGATTTGATATTATTAACGGTATATACATTGGGTACGATCAGCCCTGCCCCTGTTCTTGAAGAATTGCTGATAGAGGCACTTGTGGCATACAATACATTACCTCCCGCAGATATGGTAAAATCAAAATCAGTAACCGCTTTGCTATATGTCGCAAGCACATCTACATTGCGCTCAAAGTTTTCAAAATTAACGATCCCATATGCACCATTATTGATCTCTCGAGTATAGCTCGGTGCGATCTTGGTCTCTCGGCGTTCATTGTACCGATCTAAAGAATAGCGTCCCATCAGGCTCAACTCAGGAGTGAGCTCCCAAGTCGCTTTTAGGTTTCCAAATAATCTATCACGCTTAAAACTATTGTTGACTTCATAGGCCAAAAAGTAGGGATTGTTATATATCCCGTTGGCCGGTGTTCTTTGCTGGATCCCTTCCTGTCCGGGCTCCCAATAATCTCTTAGATCCAAAATATCGGTGTTGGCGGGCACCTTATATGCCCACTCTAAGGGATTTGTTCCTCTATTGCTGGCGGGGCGATTATCTGAACCCGAATTATTGATATTGACATTGCTGCTGATCGTTACATTTTTGAGTGCTCTGAGCGAAGTCGCTATTGATAGATTGTTGCGAGACAGGTCAGAATTGGGAACAATTCCTCTATTCAACATTTTAGTAAAACCAATGCGATAATTCATCAGCTCGGTATTGTTAGAAACTGAGATACTGTTGGTACTGGTAATACCGGTCCGGACAAAATTTCTAACATTATCGGGATAGGAGACCAACTCCTCCGGAATTTGGACGCCATTGGCATCTCGGGGACTGTTCCACTGTACTGCAAAATATCCTCTATCCAGTTCGATACCCGCACCCGCAGCTTCTGCCGGGTTGACCCGCATCACTGTCCCCGGAGGTAAGTCATCAGGCGTAAATGAAAAAAATCCCGGTGCAAATCTACTCTGAGTTTTATAAAATCTAAAGGGTTTGTCAAACACCACACTTGAGCTGACATTGACCCGTACACCTTCTTCATTGCTTCCGGATCGTGTGGTGATCAGCACAACACCATTGCCTGCCCGAGTACCATACAGAGCCGCTGCACTCGGCCCTTTTAGAATCGTGACATTCTCAATATCGTCCGGATTGAGATCTGAGATGGCATTGCCATAGTCCACTATGTTTCGATCTCCAAACTGAGTAATATTGTTCAATGTATTGATGATGGGAACTCCATCAATCACAAACAATGGTTGGTTGTCAGTACTGAGGGAAGTCGCCCCTCTAATCACCATACTCACAGAAGAGCCAATCCCCCCAGTTGAACTAATGGTGACTCCTGCGACTTTTCCCGAAAGTGCATTCAATACATTCTCCTGCGTAACGCGCCTCATTTCATCTCCCTCTACGCTTTCAACCGAATAACCCAAAGACTTTTCATCACGCGATATACCCAAAGCCGTTACAATCACTTCATCCAAAAACTCCGTTCCAAGCTCCATTTGCACATCTATGACTTGTTGGTTGCCTACCACTATCTCTATCGCCTCATAACTTACAAATGAAAAAACCAAGACATCCTCCTCGGAAGGAACTTCTATAGAGTAGTGTCCATCTATGTCTGTTGTAGTTCCTACAGCGCTTCCCTTGATGAGGATCGTCACTCCGATCAGTGGGCTGCCGTCTTGTGCCGCTGTAACCGTTCCCGTGACTAAGTGAGACTCTTGCGTGAGATGGACTATAGTATATTCATTAATAGCAGAAACTTCGCTAATTGCAAAAATTACAAAGACCATAAATAAAATTAAAGGCTTCCTTTTCAGATACGAGGGTAAGAAGTTTTTCATATTGAGTGCTTTAATATCGGATGTGTGATTGATGTGATCTGAAGATAGATTATAAAGAATCGAATGGTTGGGATGGCCGACATAAGATCTTATCAAACTATAAATCCTTGGAAAATAAAAAAGATGAATATTCTTCATTGCCATCAACTTACAAAACAGGTTCAAAAGTAAAAATAACCATGAGCGAAGGCTTATTAAAATGCTCGGCCTGAGTCGCTGACATAAACATAGCAAGGCGCATCATCTCCGGAGTAATCTCCTGTATAATGACTTCACGATGAAAATCCATCAGTCCTATAAATTCACTTCCCGAAAAATTAAGCGTACT
>JAJRXG010000404.1 GCA_024276375.1 Bacteroidota bacterium
GGATTGGGGGGGTCAAACCGATCGGAATATGCAGATGATGAAGGGGGCACTGACAATCTATACTTATCCTATATTTGGCAGTGACAATTCAGGTTGAGTGCTTTTGCGATATAAAATTGTAATTTTTTTGTTTAGGCGAGGCTCGTAAGCGAGAACCCGTGGTAACGTCGAGAAGTCTAGTTTAAATTGTCTGGCTCGTTATTTGAAAGTATATAGGTAGAACATTATAACAGATGTCAAAAATAGTCGGTAAATCTACAGAGGTATCCTGCACACACTCCGTTTATGTTGTAGAACTAGACCGGAGAGTATGGACTGAGTCGGCCAAGATCCGCAAGGCTAATCCGCAGTATCGTGGTAAATTGGGATGTCTTTATGTCGGTATGACAAGTCATGATCCCAAGCTAAGATTTGAGTATCATAAGTCCGGACATAGAAACAAGAAGGGTATTAAGGTATCATCATCCATTGTCGAACGATATGGCTTGTATCTTCGTCCTTCGTTATATGCTCATCTCAATCCTATGATCCGTGCACGTGCTGCATACATTGAGAGAGCTTTGGCAGGTAGATTGAAGCGACAGGGTTATGCTGTATGGTGGAATTGAGCTTATTCATTGTCATCTGAGTCCGTCAATATCTCCGGTTAACAAGTGTTCATCAATTTTGAGCCGTGGGCATTGGGTTTTATTTGGTCTTGAGTGTTGTATAGAATGCTTATTATTTTAACTATCTTGAGCGAACAACACTGTGTCAGATGAGTTCCAAGCGCTTGTATTCTAAACGATATACCAATTATGTATTGTTCATATTGACCGGAGTATATACGTTCAATTTTATTGATCGGCAGATACTAGTGATCCTTCAAGAATCCATCAAAGCAGAATTGGGTCTGACTGATACACAATTAGGATTATTGACGGGATTGACATTTGCTTTGTTTTATGTGACATTGGGCATACCTATTGCGAGATTGGCAGATCGCAGCAATCGGCGCAATATTGTCGCCGGCTCATTGGCATTGTGGAGTATTATGACAGCTGTTTCGGGATTTGCGGCCAATTTTGTTCACTTGTTATTGGCGCGCATCGGAGTTGGAGTGGGCGAGGCGGGCGGCAGTCCTCCGGCACATTCTATGATTTCTGATTACTTTCCTCCGGAGCGCCGTGCTACTGCATTGTCGATATATTCAACAGGGATATTCATCGGTATTCTTTTTGGATACCTTGCCGGTGGATGGATAGATGAGTTTTTTGGTTGGCGTACTGCTTTTTTTGTAATCGGAGTGCCGGGAGTGATTTATGCCTTGTTATTGCTTGTCACTGTCAAAGAACCACCAAAAGGACATACGGATATATCGCTAAAGGCTGATGGTTTAGAGACTTCCTTTTGGCAAGTATTGAAGTATCTTATGTCTAAAAAGACCTTTGTTTACGTTGCTTTGGCATGCGGCATACATACTTTTACACTTTATGGTATCGGCAATTTTTTTGCACCTTTCTTAGCGCGCGTACATGGTATGTCTATAGGAGTGATTGGGACTTGGTTGGGTCTTGCAGTTGGAGTAGGTGGAATCATCGGAACATTTATGGGAGGATACCTTACGGATAAGTATGGTCGGGGCAATATCAAGATGTATATGTTGATTCCCGTATATGCAGGATTGATGGCATTGCCATTGTCATTGGGGCAGTTTTTGTTGGATGATGCTACGGTTGTCGTGATATTACATTTTGGGACGACGTTGTTGACATCAGTTTATCTGGGCCCTTCTATCGCTGTGACTCACAATCTGGTCAATGCCAAAATGAGGGCGATGGCCTCTGCTATTTTGTTTTTTGCGCTCAATCTGATAGGCCTGGGGTTGGGGCCGTTGACGATAGGCTATATCAGTGATATTCTGGAGCCAACCTATGGGCAGGAGTCGCTGCGGTGGGCATTTTGTTTTTCGTTTATTCCTGCTTTTATTGCATTATTTTTATTTTATAAGGCATCTCAACACTATTCTGCTGATCTGGAAAGTGCTTGAGTATTCGTTTAACCCGCAATATGCAAAAGAATCATCTATTCTGTTCTGAATTCGTACATGAGCAGGAGAAATAGAGAATCATGAACGCATGGAATATGTTCATCAACCACTTCGAAATATACCGTTTCCCTACTTTTTGAAGTTTTGGCTTCCCTTCCGAAATTTATATTTCGGCTTTTTCATTTTAATATGACATTTGGTCTTATTGATTTCCTATCGGAAACCATTCTTTCGTATGCAAAAACTACTAAAAAGTCATATTTCATCGTGCTTTCAACACTCATTACGATTCTCTACTACATAATGCGGGTTCATTGAAAAAAGCACGAAGGTCGTCAGGTCGCCAAAAGAATCATTTTTGGTTTTGTGATTTTTCGGAGTGGGCTCAATTTTATTTGTTTAGAGGTCTGTTGTGGATAGATGGGTAGTCCAAGGACAATACTGCCACATGTTTGGATCTTCACAATCCAAATCATCAGGGTTCAAGCCCATTTTAAGGACGGATTGTTGCTATCTACTTATTGAAACAGAATGGAAGTTTTTGCATTTTTTGCAGTCTTAGATATAGACAATTTGGGTCTGGCCAAATGGTTGTAACTATTCAGCAACCACAAGTTTTTGCCAGAAAATGCCCTTTTTGCCCCTGTCTTTGCCAGATTTTTCTTACGTAACGATGCTACGCTGCAAAAAATATGGCTTCGACAGGAACAAAAATGCCTATTTA
>JAJRXG010000405.1 GCA_024276375.1 Bacteroidota bacterium
ATATTGCCCCGGTCTTTAGACTGGGGATAAAAACAGATTCACTGTATTGGCTTTAGCCATTAATATGCATAGACTTGTTAAGGGCTAAAGCCCAATATGAAAAAGGCATGACTCCCCCGGATATAAATATCCGGGCAAAAGGTTACTATTCAGGTAGGCGTCATTTTGGCTAAAAAAAGCTCCCTCCTGAATAGTAACGGCAAAAGTGTGTATAACTAAATTGTATAAAACGGGGATCTTGATCCAGTAAGCCTCTGTCCTCATATGTTTAAGAACTCCTCATATAGAGTCTCCCTTGATGAACGAAACAAATCAACCCCTCTCCACCACGCATTGCCAGCTGATAAAGTGCAGTATGTTATACACACGACCAAGTCACTTTACTACTCATCGCTATATAAATCCCTACTTTTGTCGCATACAAGATAAGAAGCATGTCGCAACATACTGATGTAAACAAATATGGAGAGTTTGGATTAATAGATCACTTAACCAAAGACTTCAAACCGCGTCTTCCCTCCACATTGCTCGGCATCGGAGACGATGCAGCAGTTATCTCCAATGACAAGGGATACACACTGATATCTACCGACCTGCTGATAGAGGGTATCCACTTTGACATGATGTATAGCCCGTTGAAGCACTTGGGATACAAATCCGTAGTGGTCAATCTATCGGACATCTATGCTATGAATGTCCGACCTACGCATATCACATATTCTATTGCGATATCCAGCAAGTACTCGGTAGAGGCGTTGGAAGAACTCTATGCCGGTATAAAAACCGCCTGCGATCTCTACAATGTTGACTTGATCGGTGGCGATACCACTTCGCATCTCAAGGGTATGGCCATCAGTGTTACGGCCATCGGTGTGACTAGTGAGAAGGACAATATCGTATATCGCTCGGGGGCAAATGCAGGTGACATCCTATGTGTGACGGGAGACCTCGGTGGGGCATACCTTGGATTGCAACTCCTCGAACGAGAAAAACAGATCTTCCTAAGTAATCAAAATATACAACCCAAAATCGAAGATCATAAATACTTGATCGAACGACAACTCAAACCCGAAGCAGCTAGTGACGCCATCGCTTTCTTTAAGAAAGTAGATCTGATTCCAACCGCTATGATCGATATTTCCGATGGCCTGAGTTCTGACCTTATGCATATATGTCGAGCCTCAGGTGTCGGTGCCTTCATAGAAGAGGTCAAAGTACCAATGAGTGAAGATGCCAAAATAATGGCTCTCGAATTCAATATGAATCCCATCTCATGCGCTCTAAATGGCGGTGAGGATTACGAACTCCTTTTTACAGTATCACCGGATGAGATCGAGAAGATCCAATTTATGCCCGGTGCCACCATCATCGGAGAGATGGTAGATCGCGCTGACAAACTCACACTACACACTACAGGTGGCAAGATATATCCCTTGGAAGCACAAGGATGGAATCACTTTGAGCTGTAGGATACAGGCATACTACGTCTCTCATTAAAAAAAAGAGAATATGTGTACAGCTCGAAAGACTATAATTAGAAACTCGTTGATATAGAGCATTGCTTGCTCCCGCTATTGGACAAGTTTTTCAACTCTTGCTATCTGATCCAGTTTAGACAAGGTAAGCCGTATGATTGAATCTTCCTGCGCCTTTAAGTCATGGGGTACATTTCCATCGAGTGATATGAGAGCCCCGGCTTCTAACTCATATATCTCCCCTTCCACACCAAATGAAATCTTTCCCCTAAACACTTCTACCGTGATCGGAAATCGCGTCTTGTGTTCCTTCATCACTTGGCCTTGGCGCATCGCAATACGGACTTCCTTAGAATGGTCAGTTTCCATCATCGGGGTAACAACCGGCTTTGAATCACCATAGATAATCTGATCGAATATAGAAGTACGCATCATATTCTTTAAGATTTTATCAGTTCGAGTTTGGATTGAAATATATGTGCTATGGATCGCGCACGCACCTTAGCATCTTGTGCTACCGGGCCCGCGAAGTGCTCATCGACATTCTCCACAAAGAGCTCAATCCATGCCTCAAAATGTCGTCCATCTATAGGTAGCGGTATGTGCTTCTGAAATGGGTTGCCCTTATAACCTCCTACGCCAAACAAAACATTGTTCCAAAAAGCATACATTCTCGGAAGATGTGTCTCCCAATTGACACGGGCATAATCATTGAATACAGGAGAGAGCAACTCCTTGTCTTGATTGACTTTCTCATAGAAGGTATCCACCATGAGTTTTATATCTTCGACTGTCTGAATATCTTTACCTGAAGCCATACATGCAATTTTTTCTACATTGAAGTCATTGAAGAATAGTTCTCTTGGATGACTTCTCAATCTAAAGTACAAAACACAACAATAGTTCAATCTTGTTGTATATAACCATAAGAGGTTCACCGCCTCTGTTGGCCACGAGATTTCCCATAAATACGATATTTCCTATCCTACCACTTCCAGAACGCTATACCCTTGCTCATTTCTATGTACTTTTATCTGAGTCTGAATACGCTCCTTTAGCGACATCACATGGGAGATGATCCCAATGGTCTTTCCGCTATCATGTTGTAATTTCTCCAGTGTAGAGAGTGCCATATCCAGTGTCTCTTGATCCAAAGTTCCAAAACCCTCATCAATAAATAAACTCTTAAGTTGTATATTCCTGCTGGCCAGATCGCTCAGACTTAATGCAAGTGCCAGCGATACTACAAAGCTCTCACCGCCACTGAGCGTTTTGACCGTTCGTCTGGCATCACCATGATAGGTATCAACAATCTGAAGATCCTCTATTGAGCTATCATACTCCAATTGATAACGATCATTCATCTTTGACAACCTTTGGTTGGTGATAGCCAATAGACGATGCAAGGTCAATTCTTGAGCATAATTGGAAAACTTTGACCCTTTTGCATCTCCTATCAACTCATTGAGCAAGTCATACTTTCTATTGGCCATTTTCATTTTTTGGATTTCTTTTTGTGTTGTAGCATGGCGCGCTCTCTGTATGTCGTCTCGTTGTATTTGTTCTTGTAAACCGCCTAAATTTTTATTGTTCTCTTGAATGGTATGATTCAATTGTCGAATAGACTCATCCAATCTCTCAATAGAGTGATCCGTTACTTTAAGCCGTTTTAACTTTTCTATTCTTTTCATAAGTTCCTCCCGTCGAGTCTGAAGACTTATCTCCTTTCTCCTTATATCCTGAAGTTTATCTTCAATGCGTTGAGCTTCTGCCTTGTCCATCAAAGCATCGGTTGCACTTTTAATATTGTCAAATCCAATGCCTTGCAATTGCTTATTCAATTGATCCGACAAGTTTTGCAGTATAGTTGAATTGCGATTGAACTGCTCGGCCGTCTTTTCCAACAAGGCTCCAGTTGTTTCCAAATTATGGATTGCCGAAGTATATTTTTTATGAACAACATTGAGATCGGAGTGTATATTCTCGCCTATATACATAGCATTTCTACGGAGAGAAATTCGATCGTAATCCAAGAGCAACGACTCCAAAGTTTTAAACATTTCCATCAATTGAACGAGGGTGTTAACTTCTTCCTGCAACTCAATACGTTTGGTAAGCCGCATCATATTTACTTTTCGGTTTTCGATTGCTGTTGCCGTATCCTTAGATTTCATGCCCTTTAAAAACGAATATTGATGACAACATTCTTCTTGGCGCAGAATGATGGCATGTAGATCTTGCTGTTTCTGTTTTAGAACTTTCTGTGTCGTTTCGATGATGGTATTATACTTCGTCATAGAGTTGTTGATGGACTGTATTGATCGCCTTACAGATTGAACCCTTTGTTCTGTTTTTTCATACTCTATTCCGGTTTTAGTGGCATCCTTATAGGCTTGATGCAGCACATATGGATGCTCGGTGGAGCCACACAAGGGGCAAGGTTCTCCTTCCTCTAGCGCATCTCTGCGTTCCTTTAAGCTGGCATATTGCAAGGCTTGACTATGCTTTTCTTTTGCTACTTGCAGTTCCTTCTGGAGCTGTTCAAGTGCACCGGATTCTGATTTTAATTTTTCTGATATTTTGTCCTTTTCTTCTCCAGCCTCCTCTTGATTTTTTTTACTTTCTTCAATTTCGGCTTCCAATTTATGGATATCACTTAACATTTGATTCCATTGGATAAGGCCGTTGACTTCGGATTGGAGACGATCCTTATCCTCCAATAGACTTGACGTATTGACATGATCCTTGATACCGGCAGTTTTCAATCTGTCTTCAATCAATCCGATGGCGTGTGCAGGGTCAATATTTGGTATCAATTGATCTTCGATGACAGTCTTGCCACTTTGCAATCTTTTCTCAATGCCTTGGCGGAGATCATTGCCTTTATCAACAATAGAAGACAATTGACTATCTAAAGCATTGATATGATTTTCAAATTTTACTTTTTCTTCTTGGAAGTTATCCTGAGTTACGGTAGAACTCGTCAGTCTTGATAGATCGGCTATGGCTAGATCTACATCTTGAGTGTACCTTGATATTTGCGCCTTGTATTGGCTTACTTCCTTTTCAGATGTTTTAATTTGAGAGGTGATGTCCATATGTCTATGGATATCAACTTCAAATGGCAATACGGATTGATGTACGCTAAATTTTATTTTCTCATCGGCCAGTTGGGATTTTAGGTTGTTCAGTATTGCTATCTCCTTGGATATTTGATTTTCTTCCTGTTGTGTTTCTAATTGTAGTTTTTTGGTTTCTTTCTGCTTCTCAAGGAGTCGCAATGATTGGGTCAACTCATTCACTTGCATTGACAATACTTGACCTTGAGATTCTATAGATAGGCGGTCCTCTTCGCTCAGAAAGTCTATGTTGTCAAGTCTATCTTGGGCTTTTTGAAGGTCGGTATTTTTCAACTTTTGGAGTTCAAAGGCCTGCATCCCTATCTCACGATATATGTATGTCCCTGTGATATCCTCTAGCAATGCTGATCGCTCATTCTTTTTGGATTTTAGAAATCTGGCAAATTCTCCTTGCGAAAGCAATATTGATTTTATAAACTGTTCATAATTCAGACCGATGAGGGATTCATTCTTGCCGGGCACCTCACTCTTCTTTATTCCAAGACTCTTCTGTGTGTTCAAGTCTGTTATCGACATGTCATAGTCTCGCCAAGTGCCTCTATTGGTTTTTGAAATTTCCCATCGAGATCGGTATGACCCCTTATGGGTCTGATAAGTGACTTCTGCCCACGCTTCATCTGTATAGTGTGTCACTACAGAGCCCAATTTGTTGATTTCTGCCTTGCTGATTTTTCGATCAAATCTGGGGATTTCATTGTAAAGCGCCAATGTAATGACATCGAGAATACTGGATTTGCCAGAACCCGTTGCACCCGTTATAGCAAATATACCAGTACTTTTGAGGGGTTCTTGGTCAAAACGGACTTCATGCTCCCCTTTCAAGGAGTGGATATTTTTAAATCTAATACTTAAGAGTTTCATGTATAATTTTTAAATACAAATAACCGGCCACATGCGATCTTAAGATTTGTGAGAAGCATCTCCATTGAATTTTGTTGCGTTTATCACTATCATTCTACTTGGGTAGTCAATTCATATACTTCTTCAAAGGCATCGAGGAGATCTTTCTTTTGTTCTTCTGAAAAATCTTCATCTGCAATTCTTTTTATAAATACCTCACGGGGAGTCATATCTTCAATCTGAATTTCTAACCCTTTGTCTGAGGGCGATTGCAATTGATCCTCAAAAGTGACTCTATAATTGACGATGGTATAATGGGGTGAAGACATTTCTCCCAATTTAATGGTCTCTAAAACAAGAGATTGGTCTCTGTGTTTTTGTTGTACGTGAATCTCAACAAGAGCGGGGAGGCGTCCTGAAGATCTATATTGCTGGAGCGTAGTGCGGACATTTTCAAGTGTTCCCTTGAAGCGTACCAATGGTCTAAACACGGGGATCTGAACAACATCGATATTGACAACCCTGTCGGACTTCGTCTCTACGACAATCACCTGCTTGGTGTCTTGGCGTTCCGAATAACTGAGAGATATCGGAGACCCTGAGTATTGGATCGATCCGTCCTTATTCAGTCTCTGAGGTCTATGGATATGTCCCAAGGCCATGTAATCAAACAATCCCTCAAATGAATGTACCCCGATGCCCGCTTGATTTCCGATATGTATATCGCGTTCACTATCAGAAAGTGTCGCCCCTTGCATGTATAAATGTCCCATGGCGATGGTCACGAGCTTGGGATCACTGTCGTCGGCCATCTGTGACAAGTGGCGATAGTGATCCAAAATTCCTTCTTTTAGCGCCTGGACTTTATCACTATACGACAACCCAGCTTGGGATTTGCGGATATCCCCTTCTCTCAGAAAGGGCACAGCCAATATATG
>JAJRXG010000406.1 GCA_024276375.1 Bacteroidota bacterium
AGGCCTCCTCCACACGCTCCATCCGCACAATCTATCAGTCCATTGCCATCATCATCAATGCCGTTGTCGCAGATCTCTACGCACTCTGTACCGGTCACTTCTACGACCATCGTCGTGTCACAGCCATTGATATTCCTTACTCTGATGTCGTATGTCCCCGGTGCTAACTCAGCAAATGTCCCTGTACCCTGATACGCTCCGTCATTGATGCTATATGATAAGTCAGACGCTCCGCCTTCGATTGTGATCACGCCATTGGTATTGTACGGACAGGTCGCATCTGAAACCGACACACTTACATCTAGGCCTCCTCCACACGCTCCATCCGCACAATCTATCAGTCCATTGCCATCATCATCAATCCCATTGTCGCAGATCTCTACACACTCTGTACCGGTCACTTCTACGATTATTTGTGAAACACAGCTATTGCTGTTGCGTATGTAAATAAAATAACTGTCAGGTGATAAATTCTGAAAAATCGGAGAAGGGCTATAATTACTTCCATCGATACTATACACCAAATCCCTTGTGTCTCCAGTGACCTCAATCGTTCCATTGTCATTAAATGGGCATGTCGCTGATGAAACCTCAAGAACCGGATTCAAGTTAGATCTACAATCATCATCCTCACAATCTACAAGACCATCACCGTCATCATCAATGCCGTTGTCACATATCTCTAGGCATTCTTTTTCAGCTATGGTTACAGATTCAACGTTCTCACAACCATGATCATTCTGAATCGTGAGTTCATATGTTCCGGCCACCAAGTTTTCAAAGAACGGATTTTCTTGAAAAGATCCTTGGTTTAGCTTATATCTATAATTTTGGACACTATCAACACTAATGTCTATCCTTCCATTGTTGACATCCGGGCAAGTCAACGCTTCGATTGCTATATCTATATGGTCGATTGAAAACCCACAATCACTATCGGCACAATCAATATCACCGTCACCGTCATCATCAATGCCGTTATCGCATATTTCGATACAAGGCGGGTCAAATATCACGACCATAGTTGTGTCTCGGCATCCTGCACTATTTCGAATGGTGACAATATATGATCCCGGCAAGAGATTATCAAACTGCTGAGAAGCTTGAAAGGGTTCATCATTGATTTTGTATTGTACATCGTCTCCTTGAGACACTTCCACAAGGATACTTCCATCATTTTTCTGAGGGCAGGATACTTGAGAGACCGTTAGTTGTGAATACTCAAGGAAGATACCACATTCATTGTCTGCACAATCTGTCAATCCATCTCTGTCATCATCGATCCCGTTGTCACAGATCTCCGGGCATGAGGGGGAGATCAATGTTATGGTCTGCGATGCCATACATCCCAGTTCAGATCTAACCCTAATCTGATATACACCAGCTTCCAAATGTCTGAATATAGGGCTGTTCTGCCATGTACTTCCTCCGTCCTTGCTATACTCAATGCCGGATACATTGCCTGCACTGAGGTAAAATAATCGTATGATTCCATTATTGAGCATTGGACATGCCGGATTGGAAACGATAGGAGACAAAGGCTCTATCAATCCACAATCACCATCTTCACAATCCGTCAATCCATCCCGATCATCATCGATACCGTTATTACAAATCTCAGGACATGAAACGCCACTGATCGTAACTATCGTTCCCTCCAAGACACATCCCAAGGGAGACTTAAATACGATCTGATATTCACCGATAAGGAGATTATTAAATGTCTTCTCCGGCTGGAATGAACTTCCTCCATCAATACTGAACTGCCAACCTACTCTATCCCATTCTATCACAATACTTGCATTGTCATTGTTAGGGCATGATGCCTCAGTATAAGATACTGCATTGCTGAGGTCGTTATCAGTGATTGTGGTAACGCCACAATCCGGATCGGCACAATCTACCAGACCATCTGCGTCATTGTCGATCCCATCTGAACAAAATGCTAAAGAAGATTCTTTTGCGGAACAGACCGAATCATATGACTGCCTGCAATCCGCATCTGCACAATCCACCAGTCCATCTTGGTCATTGTCGATGCCGTCCGAACAAGCTTCAGCTCCCCACTCAGAACAAACGATAAACTTACGACAACTTGCCTCTTGACAATCAATCAATCCATCATTGTCATTATCAATGCCGTCCTTACAAGTGAAGGGACTCGCTTCCATGCACTCACCGGAATCAAAACAACTATCATCTGCACAATCTATCAGCCCATCACCATCATTATCGATACCGTCTTTGCAGTTTTCCTCACGCTCAAAACATCGTATAAAAGCAAAGCAATCAGGATCAAAACAATCCACTAATCCGTCTTTGTCATTGTCGTATAAATCATTGCAGGCGATCAGATTGTTTTCGCGACAAGGCGCCAATGCCTGACAATCTTCATCATAACAATCCACGAGGCCATCATCATCATTGTCGATACCATCTGTACATAGGGTGATAGAATTCTCAAATGTCATACACTTCATGTCTCCTGGAGGAAGCACGACATAGACCCTTCCGGGAAAATCAAAATCTGCGCAAAGTTCATGATCTATGATGCAGTTGGCGATATAAAATAATTCAGATTCGCCACGCTTTATCAGACCCAAATCAAAATAGTTCTCATCACCGGCATTATTCGTTTCTGCGATTAAAGTGTGTATGCGATATACTCCTGCCGTCCGCACCACAAACGTTCTGTGTCCCACCGAATAATCCAAAATGGTCAGATTGGCATCCGTTAAGACAAACACTTTCTCGTATTTGGGCGGTTGAAAAACACCTATATTATCTTCCGTTACGATTGATGCCTGACCATCTTCAAGACAGACCTCCTCATGAGATAGAGGTATGCCCGCTTCCGCAAAACATGTTTCACACTGTATCGGCGTGATTTTGACACTATCTATGGTCTCACAATTGTTGGCATCTGTCGCAGTCACATGATAGACGGTCTCTACTACCGGTCTGACAATAATACTGGATCCGGTACCGACATTGTTATCCCATTGATAGGTAATAGGTTCTAATCCCCGTGTTACGACGATGTTGATTGTAGCCGTTTCATTTAGATTATCACAAAAGGTTTGATCCGGACCGGCATCAATCTCAACCTTGTCACTCATCACTGCAAGACACTCAATACAATCTTCAAGGAGGACGGATACGGACGATGGATTGGTCGTAAACTCTATCGGAACATACTTCCTCGGCAAGGTACATCCATCATATGTAGTCGAACAAGAATTGTCGAGGACTACATTCTCAAAAGTGCCTCCGGGAGATGCCGTCAGCGCTAATGCCTCCGGTCGTGCTTGATCCGAAATCCCCACTACAGTTACCGATGCTCCATATGAATCTTTGAGTATGTCAACATTGGTTGTGGGCAAAGACACCGAACAATTGGGAGTACTACAAGAAGGTTCGGAAAAAGCATCCGTAAATACTACAATGGATAATCTATTGTTAGGATCCCGCGCCAATGAACCATCATTGATCATTTGTATCACTTGACCCATGGCGTAATTGAGATCATCTCCACCGTCGTTGCAAGTCGCATTGAGACAGAATTGGCGATTGATTCGTGAGATTTGAGTGGAACTACTCAACGGATATTCTATAACAACACTCTGCCCAAATGCCCCGCCGTAATGTACAACTCCCCTACGGGAAAAAGGACAACGATTGCGTACGCCACTCAATGATTCTAAAATAATATTCTCAAAACTGGCAAACTCCTGATTGTCAATGCTTCGAGAATTGTCAATCATAAATAGTACATCTGTCTTAATAGTATCCGGAGCACAATCAGGGCCACACGTCAACACTTCAACCGTGACTTGATCCGTCGCTATACATCCATTGTCGTCTGTAATCGTCACCGTAAATGAAGTCGTCATTGCAGGAGATGCTGTCACCGATTGAGTATTGCCGAGATTATTGCTCCATGCGTATTGAAAAGGACTTTGTCCCGATAATGGAACCGCCATAAGTTGGGCTGTTTCTCCTCGATCACTACATATAGATACATCTGACCCTGCATCAACTCCTACATCTGAAACAATATTGACTTCGCAGACAACAAGTGCGGAGATTTGTCCTCCAACGATAAGGGGATCATCCGTAAATTCTATCGGGATATACTGTCTCGGAAGAGTGCACCCATCAACGGAGTTGTTACAAGCATTGTTTAATGAGCCATTGTAATCTCCTCCGGGAGAAGCAGAAATAGCTAAATACTCACTCCTCGCTTGATCCGATATCCCCACTACTGTCACGGTTGCACCAAATGTTGTTTTCAAACTATCTACATTGGTCGTTGGCAAGGTTATGGAACAATTGGGATTGCCACAAAATGCCTCAGAAAATGCATCCGTAAATACAACTATCGCAAGATTATTGTTGGGGTCGTGTGTCAACTCATTGTTGTTGATCATCCTGATAAGCTCCCCCATCGCATAGTTCAGATCATCGCCCCCATCGTTGCATGTTGCATTGAGACAGAATTGGCGATTGATGGTGCCAATGGTAGCCGTCGAACTCAATTGATGCTCTACCGATACACTCTGACCAAATGCTCCTCCATAATGGACAACGCCCCTACGAGACATAGGACAGTTGGCCGCTATGTTATTGATCGTTGAAAGAATAATATTGCGAAAACTCCCAAACTCTGCATTGTTGATACTGGCCGAATTGTCCACCAACATAATTACATCAGTAAAAACTGTATCACTGGTACACTGTGACTCAGCATCAACTCTAAGGAGATGAAGGAGGATGAAAACAACAATTATCTTCTTCATATATATAATCTTCTATACAGCCGAATTCCTTCGACCAACGCCATTTTTACGTAGTCAATAATTTTTACTGAAGAGGATGAGGGTCTAGCAAAGGTACTTTAGGAAATCATATTAAACAAATTTGTAATATGTTTTTTATTAATAATCAATTCGTTCTAAGATTTGAGTTTATGTCTATTTTTGCTCTGCATAACACAGAACATACCATATATATGAAGATCGCCCTTGCCCAACTCAATTATCACATTGGCAATTTTGATGGAAATGTGGAAAAAATTATTGCACAAATCCGCATGGCTCAAGCCAAACAAGTGGATATTATTTGCTTTGGCGAGCTAGCCGTATGTGGATATCCGCCGAGAGATTTTCTTGAATTTAAGGACTTTATCCACCTCGCTCAACAAGGAATAGAGCGAATCCGAATGGCTTCAGACAATATCGCAGTTGTCGTCGGTGCTCCTACCATCAATCCCGTTCCTGAAGGAAAAGATCTCTATAACTCCGCCTACTTTATCGCCGATCAAGAGATTCTATATGTACAACATAAAGCCTTACTGCCAACCTATGACATTTTTGATGAATACCGGTATTTCGAACCCGCGCATCAGTTTGATCTCGTCTCCTATCGAGGCAAGAAAATAGCTCTTACAGTATGCGAGGATATATGGAATATCGGCAATGAAAACCCGCTCTATACCACTTGTCCCCTAGATATTCATATGCAACATCAACCGGATCTTGTCATCAATATCTCTGCATCGCCATTCAGTCATGGTCACGCACAAGAACGCATAGAGATGCTCAAGGCCAATGTCAATCGATATAAAGTGCCTTTCTTCTATGTCAACCATGTAGGTGCACAGACAGAGGTGATCTTTGATGGTGGTTCTTTAGTCATGTCTGCAGATGGTATTATACATGATGAGATGCCTTACTTCATCGAAAAATGCACCATATACGATCTCGATCTTGTTAACCAGACGAAGACAGACAACGAACAGACAAAAGATAAAACCTCTCTTACGCATGACGCCCTTGTCTTAGGCGTACGGGACTACTTTGGGAAGCTCAATTTTACCAAGTGTGTTCTGGGGTTATCGGGTGGTATCGACTCCGCTGTAACAACAGTGATTGCTGCTCAAGCCTTGGGTCCAGACAATGTCAGAGTGCTATTGATGCCTTCAGAATTCAGCTCTGATCACTCCATAGATGATTCTATATTGCTTGCCGAAAATCTCAATATACAGTACGATATCGTACCCATAGATGACGTTTACAACCAGTATAGATCGACACTTCATCCTCTTTTTGGAGACCTTCCCTTCAACATAGCCGAAGAAAACCTCCAAGCCCGTATCCGTGGTATGCTATTGATGGCTGTCTCTAACAAGTTTGGCCACATCGTCCTCAATACTTCTAACAAAAGCGAAGCTGCCGTAGGTTATGGCACGCTCTATGGAGATATGTGTGGCGGACTGTCTGTCATCGGAGACTTATACAAAATGGAAGTGTATGACCTCGCTCGATATATGAATCGAAATACCGAAGTGATTCCTGAGCATATCATTACAAAACCACCCAGTGCTGAACTTCGTCCCAATCAAAAAGATTCTGATAGCTTGCCAGACTACCAAGACCTAGATCAAATCTTAAAGCAATACATCGAACAACAAAAAGGGCCTGACGAAATTATCGCGCTCGGATATGATCCCAAACTCGTCCAAAGAATATTGCGCCTTGTGAATATCAATGAATTCAAACGATATCAGACAGCACCTTCTCTGCGTGTTTCTTCCAAAGCATTTGGCATGGGTCGCAGAATGCCCATCGTGGGCAAATATCTCAGCTGATGAATCCCATTCACGACATACTCATATCTGGTCACAATGCCGCTATCGCCAATCACATCGCCAATGGTATAGTGGATGGTAAGTACGCTCTACAAGATCTACTCGATTGCTTCTTCTCTGATGATAAAATGATCAACCAGAGATCCTCATGGCCGCTGTCCAAAATCGCTGATCACTATCCCAACATACTCCTTCCATATACACAACAACTCCTACTGAACCTACAACACCCTGCTCATGATGCAGTGGTGAGAAACACGCTACGGATATGGCAATTTATAGAGATTCCGGAGAATCTAACTGGGCAGGTATATGATCAATGCTTCCAATATCTGTCCAATCCCAATGATCCTGTTGCCATCCGTGCCTTCGCAATGACCGTATGTGTCAATATAGCACACCAGTATCCCGAACTGGCAGAAGAGATTCGCCTCGTCATACTAGAACACTACGATCATTCAAAATCAGCATTTCGATCACGCGGTAAGAAAGAATTAAAACGGTTGAAAATACTGCTCTCCTAAACGCATCGATATCTGTGAATAAGAAATATGCTAGACTTAGGGTTGTCTATCTGAACCTATATCCGACACGTAGATGCAGGTAAGGGTCAAACTTATTGCCATATTTGATCTCGCCAACATACACTTTATATCCAAATCCAAATCCAGCCTCAAAGTTCCATTAATTGCCAAGCGTAGCACCAATACCGGGCACCATATGTATATAATTGAGTTGGTAATCATTGCGGTCAGTATTGCTGATCACCAGCCAATCCGGAGCATAGATCAATTTGAACAGAGCATAAGGGCCACGATTCTTAATCCCTTCTGAATTGATCTTTGAAATATTTTTTTCAAGATTGAAATACCATCTGGGCTCTAAAGAGAATACCGGATTCATATGTACGCTTGTCTGCCGATCTGTGCCACCATTAATAGTGCCGTTCCAACCGATCTCGCTTCGTAGCACCATCTTAGACGACAATTGGGATTCGTTGTATCCCCATACACCTAAAAACCCGGCCTGAATACCCCATACAGATTTTTCTACCGCTACACCTTGTGCATTCATCCATTGTGTCATACACCCAAGTACTAACATTAAAATGATCTTGTTCATACGCTTATAATTTTTTAAAAATTCATCAGTAATTATATACTAAAATCGATAACCCAATCCCACACCAAAACTCCATGAATTACGTAAGGCCTCTACTTGTCCAACATGTGTCTCTACAATTTCTCGTGCATTTTTCAATACAATATTCTGACTTACAATCCCAATCCATCCATCACTGGGGCGCAGTATCCTCTTACTCCATAGTCGCAGTGCAATACGCTTAAATATAGTCCATTCTATTTATCCACCAACTCCCAGTCCCGATGATATATAAGAACCATTTAAATAATCCTTTTCCGTACATACGGCATAAATAGATTGATAGCCAGAAACACAGATGGTAAAATCAGATTTTAAAAAGCTGTCATCAATCATACTAAAGTTAGCCTCTATGGAAGGAATGAACCGAATGGCCTTGTTCATTTGAAGTGGACAACGCAAGCCTAAACTGAAATTGTAATAAAGATATTCTAGCCTTTCTACTCCTCCATTTAATATTGAATGAGTATCACTTAAATCATAACCAGCTAACTCGGCAGCTAGTGCCGTATACCTGAACCCAAGTTCCAGTTCATACTTCTGCTTTAAAGGACGTGTATGAAAGAGGCCAAACTCAGTTCTTTCAAACATATCAAATCCATCCAAAACCCCAGAGTCAACAAAATACCCATCATCTGACTCGATAATATTGGACTTGTTGAAGGTTGAGCCTATCTTAACAGACCATTGGTACGGCGTCTGAGCTCCAAGGGTGCTCCATACAGCAAAACAGAAATATATTGCGATAGGTCTTTTCATATGTTTTGATTGTAATAATTTACCAAGCATATAAGTAGGAGGGGCAATAAGTCCTCTCACCGATACAGTGCAGCCCTCATAATCGCAGATGACGTATAGAGACTCATAGACGGGCTTCTCCATACGCATCTATTGTGGTTACAATCTAAACATATCATCAGAACGATAGAATATGTTTAATAATAGGAAGATAAAACATTGTTTATACAAATCCAAATGTGGGCGTTTTAACATATAAAGTTTTTTATAATGTGTATTGGCCAAGGAGCGTAGTCGTTACGACTAAGAGCCGCTGGATGATGCGTAGTATGACGCATTTGGCGTTCTGAGCTCAGTTGACTCCTGCCATTGATGTGTATTGATCTACTGGAAGATTACAATTCACAGGGTCTTCAAATGATCCTTGTTTACCATCTTTCTTTATCTGGCGACTTTGTTACAAGGCATTCTTAAAAAAAATATTCTCTAATTTAAGTACCCTTATGGTCTTAGTAATTATAGTAATATACTAAGGTTATGCACAGTCTAACGGCGGATCAGACATAAGCAGAGGACGGGTCTTAGCCCGCCTTCTGCCATTATGCTTAGTGGGCAAGAGTTAACCTGATTTCTTGCCTTTAGTAGAACTGATTATTTTTGGAAAAACCCATTCTATATTGAACGCTACAAAGAAACTTAAACCTATTAAATATAATAAATCGGTAACCGTATTCATTGAATTTGTTCCGTTAAGATATAATCCATATCCAATAAAGAATACTGCGAATTCTAAACGAATAATTTGTATTTATTTATAATTCTTATGTGTTGTCTATTATACATTATATCCCATACTACAACTTAAAATAATGATCTCCTAACTTCATCGGTATCCTTGCAATCAACTCAGTTGTTATTATAGTCTCCGTAGTTTCTCCATTTCCATTGAGTCGCAACACCATAGTTTTGACAATCTTTGTGGCTATATTCCTGCTCTTGTCACTAATCGGCATGCCGGTTAATAACCACCCTTCTGGAAGTTCTATTCTTAAAGTGGGATCCTCTATTCTGGTCTCATATAGCTCATTGCCTGCAAACCCAATCTGGCTTTGATCATACTCCACTTCTACTTCTATCTGGTCACTTCCTAATGTATCAAGCCTGTTATAGGCAATAACAAAATCTTTTTTATTTGGAGTTAACCACTCGGGTTCATTAGATCCCTTTTTAAGATAAGAACAATTTACATAATCCGATTCAAAATCATATAGAAATTGCATTTTTATTATCGTATCCTTTCTATAATTATAGGATTCTATCTTTAACTTATTGCTTCCGATAAAGTACGTAGATATTTTGTACTGAGTCGGGTATTGGGTCTTATAGATCAGTATCCCTTCAAAGTTATCAGTAGGTTCAACATTCAATTGCAATAAAAATAAGATTATCAACATATACATATGTACTCTTTTTGTAAGATGCACTGATACTCACTCATATCAGTGCACCCCTTATTAAATAATATTTTACTCAAAAGCCCTCGCTGACGCATATGATGCATCTTTATTGCATATATCTTTCGCATCATCCTCTTCCGAATAATACGATCCCGCCCCTTCACTCATACAACTATCATAGGTAAAGACATCGGTTGCAACTCTAATTGCAAAAATATACCAATAGTGGAATATTTTCAATTGCGGTCCTCTCTTGACATAGGCGTAATAAGGGTGTCTCACATTGACTCTCGCTTCATTCCAAAAATACAAATTATGTCTTAAAATAGACAATACTCCAAGATTTTTTTCTGATATAGCATTTTCTGTAATCAACCTATTCTCATACTCCTTGATCTGACTTATTAAATCCTTAATATCCAAACCTTCTCCTTCTTTACTAAACAAAATACCTTGTAGCTCGTTAAAGAGATCCACAGTTTCCTCATCATCTATTTTAGCTTTTACTAAATAGGTCTTAAAATCACACCCATCTGGACAGTAATCATCTAATACAGATATCTCTGGAACTTCAGTACTCCTGACAAACTCCTCTCCTTGGAAATACGCTTGGATGGCGTTGTATAAATCAACATCACTTGCAGTCATAATATCAACTCTTTGTGCTGCAAAGACCAAAGCAGCATTGTGGTCTTGGCCAACATCATCTTGATTGTTTTTTGTGTTTTGATAGTACTCCGTAATTAATGAAAGATCATTGACATCATCAGAACAAGAGAATAACATAAATAAAATCAACATAAGAAACGATACTCTTTTCATTTTAAAAAGATTTAAAAAACATTCCACACCCATACCCTTTTCGGGAGACAGTCCGTGCTGCAATACTGCTTTAGACTGATTTGACTCCGGATACAGTTCTCCCTCTTCCAACACAGACTAAATAATCAAAAAGATGTCCTATCTTTGCAGCCTCGATTGAGCTCGAGAAAGAGGGTCTGCATTCCGTTGCGATGGAAGGTCGTGGACTCTTTTTTTATTTGCCCTGTGCTCCAAGTAGTAAGTATGGGAGGTAGAAAAAGCAGTTATTTTTAGATCTGTTCGAAGCCAGGGTTCTTGTTAATAGCCATAGCTATTGACGAGATTCCTTAACGATGAGCAGATTAAAAATAACAATTTTAATATTTCCTGATACTTACTTATTGCTTGGAGCACTAAATACTTGAAGTTAATACCTCTATCTGCATCACATCCATCCGTTGACAGCTGAATACCGATCGATGTTATTCTCATATTATCAAATTTCACAGTAATTGTAATCGTATTCTAAATGTATTTTGGAGTAAAAGGATGATCAGATAAAAAACGGATGATTGTAGTAAATATGTCAGTCATTAAAAATAATAGTTTCTACATAGATTTGATAATTAAAAATCTCCAATGTATTATTGTACCTCACCCTCGTTCCTATAAAAGTATCGGATCGAATTTTATATAGAAGACACATAGTCCATTGACTGGAAAGTTCCGCTCTGCTCATTTGAGAAAAACCCACTTTTACTGGTTCTATAGCATCTGTAGTATTCAGTGTGGTACGGGTTTGACCACCATTGAGATAGGTAAGTCCCGCATATCCTCTACATGTATGATGTTCTCACCCTCGTTTGACCACCATTGAGATAGGTAAGTCCACCGCCAACTACCAACCTAAATCTATCTTTGTTTACTATGTTATACCTAGCAAAAACCACTGGAAGAAAGTAGGATATAGCAGTAGTTGATTGCGACAGAGGATTTGTCCATAAAAAAGCACTTACATCATTAGTAGCGCCAATCCCAATGCTATTTGGGTCATTCTCAATAGATAGATA
>JAJRXG010000407.1 GCA_024276375.1 Bacteroidota bacterium
GAAGTGAGCCACTTGCCCTGCGGTACTGTTATCTCACTTTGTGCTATACAAATGAAGTCGGTTACGGCTTCTTGCTTCTTAAGTCTGTCGTTGGTGATGGGGTAGTCTATATGAACAGATTGAGGAAAGTATCCACGGACGATGGCGAGATATTCTTTTTTTATCCGATAGGATAGAAAGCATTCTTGTATCAGTTGTGCGCTTTTTGCGTCAAGCGTAAAGATAAGTACACCCGATGTCTTACGATCCAACCTATGCACAGGATATACCCTTCTGTTCAACTGATCTCTCAGAGTCTGGAGCGCAAATACTGTGGCATTTCTCGCTATGGCACTTCGATGTACGAGCAATCCATGTGGTTTGTTGATCGCCACAATATACTTGTCTTGGTAGAGGATGTCGAGTATCAATAGGTGCTAACGTTTAGATACTAACAACAATATACCTAATCCCGCCAACACACCGATCTTACTCCAACGGGTGATGTTCCAAAACCTTGGGTAATCCAGATATGGTTTCAGCATGCCTGCGAACATCGCTATCGTTGACATCACTATGAATGCTTGAACCATAAAGATGCCACCCAATACAATCATCTGTTGCACATATGGCCAGCCGTCAGTAGTAACAAACTGCGGTAAAAAGGCTATAAAAAACAAGGCTACCTTAGGATTTAAGACATTCATCATAAATCCCTTGCTTACTTCTTTGCCCAAGGCTGTAAATCGCTTCTCTCTCTGCAACCCAATACTCGGTTGTGATGTGTCCTGCCAACTCTGATATGCCAGATAAAACAAGTATCCTGCACCCAAGAGTTTTACAATGGTAAAGGCTTGAGATGATTGCTGCAATATCAGAGAGAGCCCCATCGATGCCGCCAAGGTGTGTACCAATACACCAAAAGATAAACCAAGTGAGATGGCGATCCCTTTTTGCTTGCCATTGATCAGACTCTCGGTCAATACATATATATTGTCAGGCCCGGGCATTAGAGCCAGCAATATAGATGCTCCCAAAAACCCCAACACATTTGCTATATCCATAGCGAGGCAAGATAGTGAAATGCCAACGATCAGAGTTAGAGACGGAAGAATGGGTTATACACATCGCACCAGCCATCAATAATTATGAAAATCTTACATAGCTCCATCAAAGCGACAACTCACAGCGGATGAGCTTGTTGGTTGACGAGAACACTTTATAGTTACTGTATCATCCAGAGACGAGCGGACACCCTCGGAAGAGTGCAGCGAATCAAAAATGCAATTTGTTATACACACGCTTGAAATGAAGGCGAATAATGAACATAGAATTAACTAATTTTACCCGTAGTCATAGTCTGTAGCCTTGAGTTACTCTTTGGTTCTATACATCACCTCAGGATCACCAAAGCTACAAACTCTTCCATATTATGGATTTCCAACACAACTATTCATTGCACTGTTAATTGAAAAAAGTACCATGAAGAACATAATTTTTTTAATTCTTATTTTATTATTCCCTTTTGCGATTCATTCGCAAAGGTTGAGTGTTAGTGAAGATGGGCGACGACTGATCAATGAAGACGGCTCGGCGTTTTTTTACATGGCTGATACAGGCTGGGAACTTTTTCACCGTGCTACTAAGGAAGAAACTGAGCTGTATTTTAAAGACCGAAAGAAAAAGGGGTTCAATGTAATTCAGGCCGTGATACTCGCAGAAGTGGACGGATTGAACACTCCTAATACGGAAGGGGAAATACCTTTTGAGGATCTCAACTCGCTAAAACCCAACGAAGCTTATTTCAACCATGTCGATTGGGTAATTCGCAAAGCCGGAGAATTGGGACTTTACGTAGCTGTCCTGCCTACATGGGGCGATAAATGGAGAAAACAATGGGGCTTGGGGCCAGTGATATTTGACAACCCTGATAAAGCCCGTAATTATGGCCAATGGCTCGGAGAAAGATATAAAGACCTATCCAATATCATATGGGTAATCGGAGGAGACCGGAATCCAGATAATGACCAGCACCTTGAAATCAACAGGGCAATGGCAGAAGGCATTAATAAAAGTGTAAAAGGAAAACACTTAATGACCTATCATCCTAGCGGTTCGGCGTCGTCATCTACTTGGTTCCATAACGACAAATGGCTTGATTTTAACATGCTTCAATCGGGACACAGCATAGCACAGCCTCAAGTTTACCGTAACGTAGAGAAAGATTATCATCTAAAACCAATAAAACCATGTCTAAATGGCGAACCTCAATATGAAGATATTTCTGTAGGATTTACAGCACTGAACGAGCGTTTTGTTGCTTATGACACTCGGCAATCTGCATACTGGTCGGTTTTGGCCGGGGCATTTGGTCATACGTATGGTAACAATAATATTTGGCAAATGTGGAGTCCGAAGCACAAACCCATTCTAAATGCCCGTATCCCATGGTATGAAGCCATTCATCAACCCGGAGCTTTACAGATGGGTTATGTTCGCAAGTTGTTTGAATCAAGACCTTTTCTTAAAATGATTCCCGATCAGGAAGTTTTGGCCAAGGTTTATGGCCAGAATAAAGATGAGATCAGAGCAGCTCGCGGCGCGGACAATTCATTTGTAATTGTTTATTCCCCTTATGGAAATCCCATCCACCTAGATTTGAAAAAACTCACAGGTGATACTTTAGTTGGATATTGGTATAACCCAAGAGAAGGAGAAAGCCTGTCTATTGCCCCATTTAACAACACCCGTAAAGTAAAAGCTTTTGTACCCCCTTCAAGTGGAGTACGAACCGACTGGGTTCTGGTATTGGACGATAAAACTAAAAATTACCCCAACCCCACTACCATTACATTAAAATAAAGAACCCAAAAATAGATAGCTGAGAAAAATCACAGTTTTACACTTCCCTACGCAGCACTTCCAAAGGAGATTTGTTGATGACATCTCGACTGTTCAACAAGCCAATAATCACTGTCAACGACACCACCAGGATAAATACAATGACAATAGGCCACCATTGCAATGTAAAATCCAATTCAAATTGATACTTCGCCAATGCATAACTTCCTATGAGTGATAAGATGATCCCGGTAGCAGCAGACAATGCACCCAATATGGCGTACTCTGTAGCGCTGATCATCAGTATTTGTTTTTGGCTGGCACCGATCGTACGAAGTAAGACACTCTCTCTGATTCGTTGATACTTGCTCAGTAGTAGTGAGCTAATCAATACGATAAGACCAGTAAAAATACTGAATGCTGCCATGAATTTTACGATGTAGCTCACCTTGTTTAGGATCTCGCCAACTGCAGCCAGTATAGAGCCCAAGTCGATCACCGACACATTGGGAAATCTCTTGACAACTGCATTGCGATATTGAGCAGTTGTCTTAGTATCTGGTGATTTAGTGACCAGCACATTGAACTGTGGTGCATCTTCCAATACGCCTCTGGGAAACAGAATAAAAAAACGAGTCTGCATCGAATTGAATTTTATTTTGCGCAAGCTACCGACATA
>JAJRXG010000408.1 GCA_024276375.1 Bacteroidota bacterium
CAAATAGAATTTGCCCAGTAGTATGACTTGATTTTTCAGATAATAAAAATGCTACGGTATTGGCAATCTCTTCTGCTGTTGTCATGCGATTTTCAAAAGGTATATTTTGAGTTATATCTTTGAGTTTTTCTTCGGGATTATTAAAAGTGTTGATCCATCTTTTATATAAAGGTGTATAACACTCGGCGACAATTACAGCATTTACCCTAATGCTATATGGCAACAACTCTACGGCCCATTCTCTGGTTAGAGAATTTCTCCCACCATTGGCAGCGGCATAAGCGGAGGTTCCGCCTTGGCCTGTGACCGAAGTTTTTGATCCAATGTTGACAATAGACCCCTTGCTTTTTTTCAAATCAGGCAAGGCGTAATGAGCCATCATGTAATAATGTGTAAGATTGCGGTTTATAGATCTCACAAAATCGTTATAATTACCATTATCTAATCCAACGCCGTCATTTACCCCGGCGTTATTTACTAAACCATTGATAACACCAAATTTTTTACTAATGTGATCAACGGCATTTTTACATTGTTCTGGATCTGTTAATTCGGCAATGGCATGATACGCTTTTCCTCCGGCTCGTTCAATAACCTTCACGGCAGCCAATACATTTTCTTCGTTTCTTCCTACAATGACGGGTATTGCTCCTTCTTCGGCCAAGATATTACTTATTCCATTTCCGATTCCTCTTGCACCTCCTGTTACTATGATTATTTTACCCTGTAGTGCTAAGTCCATTTTACATTATTTTATTAATAAAATGAGAATATCTGATTTTACATTTCTGTTCCACGGATTTTAAATACCCAGGCATAGGACAATCCAGAAAGTTTATGGACGTCTTCCGGGATAGTGATAGTAAGGCCTTCGGACATGGTAAAATTCCAATCTAGTGGTTTGTCATATCCCAATAAGTAAATATTTGATCCTTCGAGAGGTTTTATATATTTGATAGTGACCTCTTTACGAGGTGATTTAAGTAAGATACCATAATAGACAGGCTGATCTTTTTTCTTTGTAAATCGGATATTTTCTCCTTGCTTGTATCTCTTGCTTAATTTTTCTGTTTGATAAATTGATTCACCATTCATAGCTAACCATTTCCCCATTTCTTTTAATCTCTCGACACTAGGAGCCGGTATAATCCCTTGGGCAGTCGGTCCCACATTCAACAAATAATTTCCCCCTTTGGCTGTTACATCTATCAGGTGATGTAATAGTGTTTCTGCAGATTTCCAATTGTGGTCATGTTCTTTATAACCCCAAGTGTCATTCATGGTCATACAGGCCTCCCAATCTAAGGTTGATGTCTCTTCCAATATCTCCTGCTCTGGAGTTCCAAAGTCCCCTGCATAGTCACTGTCTGTTTTGTTCATCCCTTGCATTCCTTGTCGTCCCTTGTCCACTCGATTATTGATTAAAATGTCTGGCTTAAGAGACCTCACATATTGATAGAGTTCTTGCCCTTGATCATGTGTGTATTCTAAAGCCCACTCTCCATCAAACCACATTATATCAACATCATAATTTTCTATCAACTCTTTAAGTTGAGGTTTCATGTAATTTTGATAGTAGTTAGGAAAGTTGGGATTCATTTTGGATGAATCTTTATTGACATAGATAGGGTAGTGAATACCCTGAGCATCTTGGTGATGCCAGTCCATAATAGAATAATACACCCCAAATTTTATTCCCAATTCTCTACAAGCCTCTGCAAGTGGCTTCAACAGGTCTTTTTTATAAGGTGTAAAATCTACGATGTCATAATCCGATATCTTGGAATCCCATAGTCCAAAGCCATCATGATGCTTTGAAGTTATTACTACATATTTTACTCCAGCTTCTTTCATTATATGCGCCCAATCGCTAGCATTGTATTGTACTGGATTAAATTGTTTGGATATCTCTTCGTACTTCTCAATAGGGATCTCCGCTTTTTTCATAATCCATTCTCCGATACCACCTATTTGCTTTCCTTCGTAAGTGCCTGCCAATACAGCATAGGGTCCCCAATGTATGAACATCCCAAATCGAGCATCTCGCCACCATTCCATCCGCTCATCGTATTGATTTCTGGGCTCTTCTAGATAGTTTACTTCTGTAGGTTTTTGCTCTGCAATCTTTTCTTTTGGTTGGCAGGAGCCTATGATTATGAGTATTATGAGAGTGAGAAAAAAATTTGACTTATTTAATGTTGTCATAACTATGCTATTTAGATCAATGCGATATATAATTAAAATTTTCAAGTGCGTAAAACTTTAAAGCGTTTAAGCCCATAATATTTTGTTTTTCTGTGTCAGAGAATTCAGAAATATAATGTCTAACTATGGCGAGTACCTCATTATAATCTCCGGCCAACAGACATACGGGCCAATCTGACCCAAATATAACTCTGTCCGTACCAAAAGCCTGGATAATCTCATCCAAAAATGGGACAAAATCCTCCATCTCCCAATGGCTATTTTTTGTTTCCGTTATCATGCCAGACAATTTGCAATATACATTAGGGAATTGTGCTAAATTTTTAATCTCCTTTCTCCAGAAGGGATCTATACTTTTGGATATGATAGGCTTGCCTATATGATCCATGACAAAATTTTGCTTCGGAAATTTTCTGGCTAACTCTACAGCAGCCGGTAATTGACGTGGATAAATCAGTATATCATAGGTCAATCCCAATTTGGACAAATAGCTTATGCCATTTTGAAAATCTGAACGTAGCATAAAATCATCCTCTGGCTCATCCTGTACTATATGGCGAATACCCTTAAACCATTTATTATCTGCAAAGTGTTCGAGTCGTTGTTCTACATTATAAGCCATTAAATCTACCCAACCAACCACTCCTTTAATAAAGTCATTATCCTGAGCACAGTTCAATAGATATTGAGTTTCTGATTCTGATTGATCTGCCTGAACCACCACACTAGCATCTATCTTGTTTTCTTTTAGAATGGGTTCTAAATCAGCGGGAAGAAAATCCTTCTTAAGAATCTTCATAGACTCATCAATCCAGGTATCCCGGATAGGGTTATACTGCCATAGGTGATGATGGCTATCAATAATCATATTAGATTGAGTTTATTCATCAATACATTTAATAGTCCCTCGCTATCTGTCGAGAGCTTCCAAGACCATCTATACCTAACTCGATAACGTCGCCGTGATTAAGATATCTGGGCGGTTTCATTCCTAAACCTACACCAAAGGGTGTTCCTGTAGAAACTATGTCTCCAGGAAGTAATGTCATAAACTGACTGATATAACTTACTAGTTTTGGTATTCCAAAAATAAAATCAGAGGTGTTACTCTGCTGCATTATCTCCCCATTGAGTTTTAGCCATAGATTTAGGTTGTGTGGATCTTCAATTTCATCACTAGTAGCCATAAAAGGACCTAAGGGAGCAAATGTATCGCAGCTTTTGCCTTTGACCCACTGTCCTTCATGTTCTAATTGGTACTCTCTTTCACTATAGTCATTGTGTAGGAGATAACCTGCTATATATTTCATAGCCTCATGCTCACTTACATAGGACGCCTTTCTGCCTATCACAAAAGCGAGCTCTACTTCCCAGTCTGTTTTTCGGCTTCCCTTCGGGATGATAACATCATCATAGGGCCCTACGATAGCAGAAGTAGCTTTAAAAAACAGAACGGGTTCTTTAGGTATAGTCATGCCACTCTCTGCAGCATGCTGTGCATAATTGAGACCCACACATACTAACTTGGATGGTCTTGTGAGAGGTGATCCCAAACGCGTTTTATCTGATACTTGGGAGCATTTGGAGAGGTTCTTATTCAACCAGTCTTTTAGCCGCACAATGCCATTAGAACCGAAGAAAGTTTCTGTATATTCCTCACCAAATGTAGATACATCTATTCGTGTTCCATCATCGAGTAGTACTCCAGGTTTTTCTATTCCTACTTCACCATATCGTATCAATTTCATTCTTACCTTTTTATTTTTTATAAAATATTTCTATTTGATTCCATTTTTTATTGCCATAAGTTGACGTGTCATTTTTTTGACTTAAGCCTTGGGTACTCCTTCCGTCTTCTATATACTTTACCATCAACTGTTTTAACTCCTTAATAATTTCAGGATACTGGTTGTACAAGTTATATTGTTCGCTAGGGTCGTTATGAAGATCGTACAATTGAAATGGAGGCATATTTTTCACCACTTCAGAACCTGGTTTTGGATAGCTCCAGCCTCCAGAATCAGGTGCAAATATTAGCTTCCATTGCTTTTTGCGTATAGCAAAACTACCATTTATCGAATGGTGTACTGTCGCTTTCCGTTCATAGTCCCGTGTATTGGGCTCATCAAATAGTGGAAGTAGAGAAAAACTATCTTCACCTACATTATCTTTTAATTTTAGATTTATAATATCCGCACAAGTTGCCATAAAGTCAGTCGTACATATTGTCTTTTGAGATATGCCACCAGGCTTTATTTTCGAAGGCCATTTGGCAATAAAAGGAACTCTATGACCACCTTCATATATATCTGCTTTATGACCTCTATATATATAACTAGGGTGGTGGCCTTTTTTTGCTAAAATATCAAAATCGGCCTCCGGGGAGCAACCATTGTCACTAGTAAATATTATAAGCGTATTTTCCTCGATACCGGCTTGCTCAATACTACTGACTAACTGTCCCATAAAATCATCTATCATCATCACAAAATCACCATAGGGATTAAGTTTGCTTTTGCCTTGCCACGCTTCTGAGGGCAATATGGGAGTATGTGGAGAGGGTAGTGCCAAATACAAAAAAAATGGATGTTCTGCTTTACTCTTTTCCTGAATATACTTGATTGATTTTCTAAAAAAATTGGGTGTAACATCCTCATGTTTAAAATCAAGGGCAGTTGGCCCTTTTCGCCACCAACTATATTTATCTGTGTTTTCAGTTTGTCTATCCAGCTTGGCTGTTGTTCTGTTATTTTCTACATACACATAAGGAGCCATATCCAAGGAACCAGAATGACCGTATGCATAGTCAAATCCTAGATCATTGGGTGAATGTGATATGGGTTTTGAAAAATCTATTGCATCAAAGTCTTCTTGATTCCATCCCTCACCGCCAAAGTCAGAAGTGTCTTTTAATGCCCAATCCCATCCCAAATGCCATTTGCCTATAAACGCAGTATGGTATCCTTCACCTTTTAATATCGATGCCACAGTAGCACGACCATTCGGTATGAGTGCTTTTGATTTTCCAGTGAGCACTCCACTTTTTAGACTGCTTCGCCAATTGTATCTACCGGTAAGAATACCGTAGCGTGTCGGTGTACAAACTGACGAAGAGGTATGTGCATCTACAAATTTTATCCCTTGCCGAGCCAATAGATCAATATGGGGTGTTTTAATTTTTCCATCTGGATTAAAACCACTGATATCACCGTACCCTAGATCGTCGGCCAAAACATATATAATATTGGGCAGTTTTGCTTTTGGTGCATGGTCTATCTGTTTTTGAGTACACCTAATTGTAATCAAAAGTAGAGGGATACTTATAATTAATACTCGCACAAATTTTAGATCAAGGGTTGTTCTCATCTACTTGGTTATTTTAAAAACATAGGCATAAGAATTCTCTATATTAACTTGCTTGCCCTGTGGTAAGTGCTGGCGGCAATCTGTTGTATCGTACTCTGTCGTAAAAAACCTCCATGTTTTTGTTGCACCCCTTTGCCCCACCTATCATTTACTACTACCGTATTCTTGACTTCAGAATCATTGAATAGCCATGCTAAAAACTCTTTTGATTTCCATTGTTCTGCTTGCATTGTAGATACCCCATCTGCCCAAAGGACATCAGGTTTATATTTGATAACTAATTCTTTCACCTGCGGTAAAAAATGCTCATCCACAAAGCGCTCTTTATCACTCAACCACCATGGATGGTACCATTCAAGTAGAGAATAGTATAATCCCATCTTGAGTCCTGAATCTTTAATTGCCACAGACAAATCACCTACTAAGTCTCTCTTAGCACCGATCTCCATGCTATTCCATGCAAAGCCTCGGTCATTGGCCTGTTGATTGGGCCATAAGGTATATCCATCGTGATGCTTAGCTGTAAGCACTACATATTTTGCCCCGGCATCTTTAAAAAGTTTTGCCCAATTATCTGGTTCAAACAAATCTGCTTTAAGTAATTTTCCAAATTCGTAATAACTAAAATTATTTCCGTAAGTTTTCTCATGATACTTAGTGACTTCATCTCCATCAAAAGTACCATTGCCCAATAGTGTTTTATTCTGCAACCAATACTGGTACCATTCAGCATACGTTCCTTTGGGAGACCATGCTGGGACTGAATAGGGACCCCAGTGAATAAAAATTCCAAATTTGGCATTGCTATACCAATCGGCTACCGGTCTCGAATCTAGGGATTCCCACGTAGGTTGATACTGTTTTTGTCCTTCCAGGCAGCACGGCAAAACCCAAAATACACCAACTATAAGAATGTATTTTTTCATTTTTATCCATTTAATTTTATAAATCCTCCATCAATGGGAAAATCAGTGCCAGTTATGAAAGAAGCCTCATCTGAACATAGATACAAGACCAAATTTGCTATCTCTTCAGGTTTACCCATTCTGCCAATAGGTTGTGTTTTTGAAAGTTTCTCAAACATTTCTTCCATATTGTCAGGATAATTATCCTTTAGAAACCCATCTACAAAAGGAGTATGAATCCGAGCAGGTGAAATGCTATTGCACCGTATAAGATATGCCAAATAGTCTTTAGCTACCGAATAGGTCAACGCGAGCACAGCCCCTTTAGTCATAGAGTATGCAAATCTGTCCGCAATACCTACGGTAGCCGCAATAGACGCCATATTTAGAATCACTCCTCCATGATCCTTCATAGTCTTAATGCATGTGTGAATACAGTTATAAACGCCTTTTATATTGACTTGATACAATCTATCCAGATCGGCTTCTTGGGTCATCTCAACATTGCCAACATGTGCTATGCCAGCATTGTTGATCAAAATATCTATCCGGGTATGCTCTGTGATAGAAGTGATGACATTTATTACTTCTTGCTGGTGAGCGACATCACATTTATGAGCTCTGGCTGTACCATGTATCTTTTCAATTTCACCCACAGTCCTTTTGGCATCCTCTATATCTATCTCCAATATATGCACCTCGGCACCTTGTTCTGCCAACACCAAAGAGATGGCCTTACCGATTCCACTAGCACCTCCAGTTATGACCACTGTCTTGTTTTCTAAATTAAATTTCATGATGAGTGATTTGTCATAACCATATTCTCTTTATTCCAAACTTCTCCGGATGAAAAATTATATTTGTTTAATGATTCTTCTTTCATTGTAATACTATATCCAGGTGACATCGGTGGCATATATGATCCATTATTTATAATAACGGGATCATAAAAATGCTCATGCAGGTGATCTACATATTCTATAATTCTATTTTCCATAGATCCACTTATAGCTATATAATCTATCATGGATAGATGCTGGACATATTCACACAAACCAACACCACCAGCATGGGGACAAATTGGAATATTAAATTTTGCTGCCATCAACATGATGGCTAATATTTCATTTACCCCTCCCACTCGACAACTATCTATCTGACATATATCTATGGCATTGGCTTGCATGAGTTGTTTGAACATTACCCTATTATGGCAATGCTCGCCGGTAGCCACTTTGATTGGGTGTACGGCTTCGGCTATTTTGGCGTGGCCCAATATATCATCAGGACTAGTAGGTTCTTCTATCCAGATTGGATTAAATATTTTTAGAACCTTCATGTTCTCTATGGCTTCATCCACGTCCCATTTTTGATTGGCATCCATCATGAGATTGAGTTTTGACCCTATCTCTTTGCGTATGATGCCAGCCCTCCGGATATCATCGTCAATATTGGAGCCTACTTTCATTTTTAGATGGCTAAAACCTTGATCTTTGGCTTCTCGGCATAGCCTTCTCATTTTTTCATCAGAATAACCCATCCACCCTGCAGAAGTAGTGTATGCGGGATAACCTTTTTCTAATAATTTATTGATACGCTCATCCTTAGTATCTCTTTTCTTATTTAAAATCTCTATTGCTTCGGTAGGGGTAATTACATCAGTGATATATTTAAAATCAATGCAAGAGACTAACTGCTCGGGTGACATATTAGCTAGTAGTCTCCATAGAGGTAGTCCTTCAACCTTGGCATATAGATCCCAGACCGCATTGACCAAGGCTCCCGTGGCAAGATGTATTACCCCTTTTTCTGGGCCCAACCAACGCAATTGGCTATCTCCTGTGATCATCCTCCAGAATGCTCCCATATCTGAAGTTATATCCTCCAATGTTTTGTTTAAGATAAGATAGGACAGTGATTTGATGGCAGCCACACACACCTCATTGCCTCTACCTATTGTAAAAGTAAGTCCATGACCTTGGATGTCATCAGGGTGATCTGTCCTTAATATTACATAGGCCGCCGAATAATCAGGATCTGGATTCATAGCATCCGAGCCATCCAGATATTGGCTGGTAGGAAAGCGTATATCTTTTACTAATATTTCGGTGATTTTTATACTATGAGGCATTAGTGTTAGTGTTGTATCTGACTGACAAAGTTAGCTAATGTCTAATGGTTTAACTACTTAATAATCTACCGACGATGATACTTTTTTTGCCTTCGTGGAATGTTTTGGGAGTATTTTTGGGTGTAGGCACTAGGTGATTGACCCATAATCAATTTAAATTGCCTATTAAAGTTTGATATATTGTTAAATCCTGATTCATAGGCTATATCGGCTATATTCTTCTGCTTTTCTTCTAGGAGTTGTTTGCATGCATACCCAATTCTAATTTCGTTGAGATATCTGGTAAAAGTCTTTCTATGAATTTTTTTAAAAAATCTACTAAACGAAGAGGCATTCATACCGATAATATTCGCAACATCATGGGCACCTATGGATTCTTTAAAATTCCTATAGACATATTCGTAAATTTTATGAAGTCGTTTATTCTCAGACTTTAAAAACATATTTAAATACCCAGCACTGGCCAGTAGGTGATAATGATCATGTAGCGCTAAGTCATTTAAAATATCAATAAATCTTATCATCCGATTGAATGGGTCTATATCAGGAAGACTTTTTATTTTTTTGATAGCACCTTTCTCCAATCCAAAAAATTTGATACCCTGCTCGGCTCTTTGCAACAATTCATTGATGGGTCTTAACTCGGGCAGTGACAAAAACTCATTTCCCAAAAATTCTTTTTTGAAATGTATGGCGATTGCTTCGGCAGAACTATATTGAGATTTGTCAAAATATATGTTATCATTGAGCCACATGTGAGGGAGATTTTTACCGATTAGCACTACTTCTCCCTCGCCAAACTTCTCTATGCTGTCACCGATGAATCTTGTCCCAGAACTTTTTATAATCAATACGAGTTCTAGTTCCGGATGGTAATGCCAAAGTTTTAGAAAATGGCGATACCGATTATGGGTTACGGCAAAAGTCTGAAGCTTGGCGTTGCGTCTATCTATTAAATGTAGTTTCAAAGCTAATATAGTTTGTTAGCTTAAAGATGTAAGTAAATGTTTGCAAAACAACCACGCAAGTCATATTTTTCGATTATCTAACCTTGAGTCCACTCCGGAATCTGACTATTTTCGCAAAATGAATTATTTTGGATGAGATTTGAAGTACTTGTTCTTTCTTGTTACTATTCAGGAGGGTCTTTTGAGATAAATAAAAAGGCAGTTTTTTCGTCAGATGACGCTTATTTTTTTAAGGCATAGCAGCGCTACGGCTAAAATAATAGCGAAAATATGACTGGGAAAGTGTTTTTTTTAGCCAAAATGACGCCTACCTGAATAGTAACAAAACAGAACCATGATCTATAAATTATTTTCGAGGTATGGTCTCGACCATACTCGAATAAAATCAATTCAAGTTACTTGAGTCTATTAAATTATGGTAAAATTGCAGCATAAAATCTTAACGGACTATTGCTATATTTAAA
>JAJRXG010000409.1 GCA_024276375.1 Bacteroidota bacterium
AAAACACATCCTTAGATCCTGTTTTTCCTTATAACGCCATTGGAAGCAAATCTCTAATCCAAAATGCGCTTTAAAGATCGCATGATCCGATTTCTGTCATCCTCCGTGAGATTGGATCCACTCGGCAGGCACAGCCCCTTTTCAAATAATGTCTCACTCACACCATTCATATACGCCGGATGGTCCTGGAATACCGGCTGCATATGCATTGGTTTCCACAGAGGTCGGGACTCAATATTATCTTCTAATAGTCCTAAGCGAATAGATTCCCTCGTGATCCCCTTATCGTTATCACTCACCTCGATACAGGTCAACCAAAAATTAGAAAAATAGTCAGCAGATGGCTCGCTATGAAATGAGATAAATGGATACGGCTCAAGCAAATCCCGGTACCATAGATTCATCGCCCTGCGATACTCAATCCATTGATCTAAAACTTCCATTTGGCCTCGACCGATACCGGCGCAGATATTGCTCATCCGATAGTTATATCCTATCTGCGAATGCTGGTAGTGGGGAGCGGGATCTCTTGCCTGTGTAGCCAAAAACTTGGCCTTCTCCACATACTCTCCGGAATGCGATACGAGCGCACCTCCTCCGGAAGTCGTGATGATTTTATTGCCATTGAAAGAGAAGATACCCATCTCTCCAAAAGTGCCCGTTTTTTGACCCTTATATCTTGCGCCTAAAGATTCTGCTGCATCTTCTATCAGCGGTATCTCATATGCTTCACATAGCTTCATGATCGCATCAATATTGGCAGGCATTCCATAGAGGTGCACGAGAATACAGGCTTTGGGTTTTTTGCCTTTAGACATGCCGCCCTTTATAGCTTCTTCTAGTTGGACGGGACACATATTCCAAGTGTCCCGTTCAGAATCCACAAAAACGGGTATGGCGTGTTGGTAGCGTATCGCATTGGTCGTTGCCGAAAAGGTAAATGTAGAACAAAGCACTCCATCTCCCTCTTGAACACCCAACATTACTAGCGCCAGATGCAATGCTGCTGTCCCGGATGACAATACAGCGCAATGCTCGATGTCATTATATTCTTGTAAATCGACTTCCAAGCCATTGACATTGGCACCGAGCGGTGCTACCCAGTTGGTGTCAAATGCTTCCTGTACATATCGCTGCTCTGTGCCTCCCATGTGGGGGGAGGAGAGGTAGATTTTAGGTTTATTCATAAAGTACTAGTAGAGGTCAGGTGATTTCGGCGGTTAAAAAGTCATTAAAGTTATCTCGAGTGATATGAGTAGTGGCGGAAGATGGATACAGCTTTGAAAAAGTAGTGGGAAATTTATATTTCCTTTTAGAATTCCATTTAAATTCATAAGCATGCATGCGTCCATTGCGTTCTTCAACAAAATCTATTTCTTGCTGTCTGGTTGTGCGCCAAAAATAGCAATTGACTACTGTTTCACTATAAGATAGATGCTTGATGCGCTCAGCGATTAAAAAATTCTCCCACAAAGCACCTACATCATTTCTCAACGCAAGTGGATTAAAATTTGCAATCATGGAATTGCGTACTCCTAAATCATAAAAGTAAACCTTTCGATTGGTCGATATTTCCTTTCGTGAATTGCGGCTGAGCGGTTTTAATTTGAAAATAATAAATGCCTTTTCCAATAAATCAATATAACTACGTATGGTTTTTTTATCCACCTGAAGCGTATTGGAAAGTTCATCAAATGATACTTCGTTTCCTATCTGTAGCGCAAGTGCCTGAAGTAATCTTTCTAACAATTCCGGCTTTCGAATACCGGAATACGACAACAGATCCTTGTACAGATTACTACTTGCTAAATTTTTTAAAACGATATGCTCTATACCGGCATTGGTGATCACTTCCGGATACATGCCATATATAAGGCGGTTTTCTAATTGTTGCATCGCCTGCAAATATCCATAGTGGTTAGTCACTTCGCTCCAGCTTATGGGATATAACATATATTCCCATTTTCGACCTGTCAGAGGTTCATTGACTTCATTGGCCAACTCCAATGCAGAAGATCCGCTTATGAACAATTGAACGGATTGGAGCTGATCTATGATTATTTTGGCCGTAATGCCAATATTCTTAACACGTTGAGCCTCATCAATAAACACCGTTCGACTACTCCCAATCAGCCGTTTCAGTTCTTGAGTATTACGATCTTCTAAAAGGCTTCGAGTAAAGGGATCATCACAGTCCAACAAAAGAAAGTCACTGTCTAAATCTTCACAAACCTTCTTTAATAAGGTCGTCTTACCAGTTTGCCGGGCTCCGAGAACAACCACAGCTTTGTTCAAACGATGCGATATCTTACTAAAAAGTATCCTTTCTATCATATTTTGAGGAACATAATCCCCAAATATAAGTAATTTTAGGGATTACGATCTCCATTTGTGCCAAGATAGTTGTTCTCTCAGGATCTAAAAAACCATTGTCGCCTGCTGATACCGGATGGAATTAGCTCCGAGCGGTGCGACCCAATTGGTGTCAAATGCCTCTTGCACATATCGCTGCTCTGTGCCTCCCATGTGAGGGGAGGAGAGGTAGATTTTCTCATTCATTTAATTCGATTTGATGGATTTCCGACAACGACCGCCCCGTCCGGAACATCTTTTCTAACAACACAACCTCCTCCGATCACACACCATTTTCCAATAGACACTCCGGGTAAAATCACTGCACCTGCTCCTATCAATGTCCCCTCACCTACTTTAACATTACCGCACAACGTACTGTTAGGCCCAAGGTGAACATAGTCCGAAATAATGCATTCATGATCTACCGAAGCAGACGAGTTTACAATCACATGATTGCCAATTTTTACCTCTATTTGCAATAATGAATTATGCAATATTTGACTCCCTTTACCAACGGTTACTGAATGATCGATGAGAGCGGAATCCGCTATAACAATTCCAAAATAATGCTTTACTTTATTAGTAACCTTTTGACGGATTCTGTTGTCTCCTATTGTAATTATAACAAGATCATTTTCTTTAAATCCAGGATGATAGGATGTCACCTGACAACCCATAAAACTTATCAACGTAGGATTATCATCAAAAAAAGCAAAGACACTCTCCCTAAGCAATGAATATACTACCTTGCCGTGACCACTAGCCCCATATAAAATCATACTGTCCCTGTGAATTTCTCCATAGTTGCCGAAGTATCAGAAGCGACTCCTTCTCTTTTGACTACTTTAAGCAATGTCATCCATAATATTTTCAAATCTAACAAAAAACTAACATTATCCACATACCATACGTCGTATTCAAATTTTTGCTCCCAACTCAAGGTGTTTCTTCCGTTTACCTGGGCCCAACCCGTTATACCTGGTTTTACTTCATGTCTTCTTCTCTGGAAGTCATTGTACAACGGTAAGTACTCGGGTAGCAAGGGTCGGGGGCCAATCAAAGACATGTCCCCTTTGAGTACATTCATCAATTGAGGGAGTTCATCTAAGGATAGGTTTCTAATAACCCTTCCAAGCGGTGTCAGTCGCTCTACATCCGGTTTTAGATTGCCTTGTTCATCACGATCATCGGTCATGGTTTTAAATTTATATATCCGAAATAATCGCTCATCTTTTCCGGGTCGTTCTTGTATGAAAAACACACTCTTGATTGAGAAAGTCCTGAATACCAGTACAATGATAAGAAAGAGTGGAAATGTCAAAATCAAGATACCTGTGGCTACCAGTACATCTATCAAGCGTTTTATCCCATTGGAATACATAAGATCTTCTTCAGGGCAACACTATTTTTTCGAGATATCCCACATACTCAACTGCCAGTAGAGATCGATCAAAATGGCGTTTGGCATACCTGTAACCATTACTACCCATATCATTTAGTTCCTGTTGTGACAAAGCCAAGGAGTAATCTATCTTCGCGGCCCAGTCTTGAGGATTTTCCGGTTCCACATATATACCGCATTTGGCCTGTTCTATTAACTCCCGGGACACACCATCAATCACCATAAATACAGGGCGCTTACAGGCCATATAGTCAAAGGTCTTGTTAGAGTATATCGTTTTAAACGTATCAACTTTCTTTAAGACAGACATTCCAAAATCAGAAGCAAGTATATACTTAAAAACCTCTGTTTTGGGAACAGGGTCAACAAATCTGATATTCTGTAAATCACGCTTTTTCACTTCTTTAATCAGCATTTCTTTTTCCATTCCGGATCCGATAAGCAAGAACAATACTTTCTCTCTCTCCCTGACGATCTCTGCTGTCTCTATGACTTGAATCAAATGATTGGCTACTCCGTGGGCACCGACATAGGTGATGACAAATTTTCCAAATAAACCGTGCTTTTTTCTGAATTCTCTCCTGTCAAAATTGCTATCGATCACCTTATCAGCAATGGAAAAATCTGCAGCATTGGGAATGAAAATAATCTTATCCTTTGGGACATTTTTCTTCTCTATCAAGGACTTTTGAAATGCCGGAGTTAAGACATTAATCATCCTTGCTTTTTTATAAATAAAACGCTCAAACCAATAGGCGAATTTAATGACCCATTTGTTGCTCACAACACCTGTATCAATCGCTGATTCAGGCCACAAATCCCTTACTTCAAATACAAAAGGAACTCTCTTAATCAGAGAAAGAAAATAAGCTGTAATTCCGACAAATAAAGGCGGGGAAGTGACCAATATAAGATCCGGCCTACCCCTAGTTTTAAACAATCCCGCCCAAATACTGGAAAACACAAAAGAGAAGTAGCCCCATAATCGTCCCACAAAACCTTTGTTATACGATTCAGATACATGACATCGCACTACACGAACTTCGCCATGATATTTTTCATAAAAAAACTTCCCTTTATATTCCTTTCTTTTTTCCTTGCCATTGGCATGCATCATGCCTGCCAAGACGGTTACATTATGACCCAAATCGACCCATTGCCGAACCATCTCATTAAAGCGAGATCCCCCTGCATCATCTGCTTCGAGAAAGTATTGGTGTATGAGTAATATTTTCACTTCTTATGCCTCTTTATGCTCATGCCACCGGATCGTGACATAATTTGCTCCGGGCGTATAATATAGACACTGCACCTCTCCCTCCAATAGACTCATGTAATGGATCGCATAATTATACCGGTCTGCTGTCATTTTACATTCCGTCACGATCTTCAATGGATCGACCTCCCTGCGCAAGTGCAGTCTGCATACGGCCTGCTCTGTCGTATCAATGGTGTCGGTAAGATCCAAATGACCATCATATAGTCTTATACTCCTCCTGTGTCTGTTGAACGCATAATCAGTATAAGCCCCCGTCCAAGATACATTATCCGCTTCTACAACAATCTCTCCTATTTCATCGGCTTTTATCCAGTCACTGTACAAAAATCTGGAAACCTTTCGCATCTGTTCGTGCCCATCAAACTGCACAGTGTTGTGTGTCGAAACACTTTTTAAATGCTCGGTTATTTCTCCCGCATTGTAGGAATACGTACCGCTATCACACAATATATTCTGACCCTCAATCCACAGATCCAGGTGAAAGGCGTCATTGCCGGGTCGAAACCTGTCATCCGGTATTTTGAGAAAGATCTTGGCTCTCCCACGTCTCATCAACAGTATCTGTTTGTCAAGTATTTCGGCTTCGGGAAGATGAATAGTGTCTTTGGGCCAACGGAGTGCCTCACTACCATATCTCCAATACAAGGACTCACTGTCATCCGTGACATCGTACAGTCTCTTCTGATACAGAGCTCCCCAAAATAACTGGGTGGACGGACGATAATCCGTATATGGTCTGGAGTGAAAATTCTCATACATAGATCCGTCATTCCCACCTAAGTTTGGTGCTTCTCCCTCCCTGCCAAGAGTCATTTTGAACTGCCATTCTCCCAACTTTGCCAGACGCATCCGTATGGTTCGACTAAAATCAGGCTCTCCCAGGAGATCCATCATATGCAATACAAAACTCATCGTATCTACCACCACTCTATGGTAATTCATCGATCGTTGGGCAAACGTACCATGATCTTGAATGAGCGTGAGTACCCTTTCTTCCAAGATCGTCCTTCCTCTTTGTTTGAGTCTCCTATATCTTTGATCTTCGGGATCAATTTTCGACAACCAAGCAGATCCGATGTACAATGCTGCGGCTTCACTAATGCCATGGTTATTGTTTTGTACAATGGCATAGGTGATATTGGCCGCTACACGATGTACGTGTGCTTGTACAAGTTGGATGAGATTGGTTTGAGGTGACCTGAATTGATCAAGAATAAAAGCGGTTGACAGTAACTTCATAACACGTATGGAGGCCTCCTGTCCGCACATCCAATTGGCTCCCATATTGAGGGGATTCTTCTTAGTCCAATCACTTAACAAGGCATTGATGCGATCCAGATAACGCCGCTCGCCAAAGACCTTGTATCCTCTCGCCAATTGCGTCAACCAATCCATCCGTGACAGTTCCCATATGATTTTGATATCACCTACCGCGGGATCAAAATCCGGTATCTTCGTCCAATGCCGCTGACCCATCTCAAAGGACTTGCCTTCAAATGGATTATAAAACCAGTCCGGGATTTCACCCACCTCATATGAATGAAAAGAAAACCATGTAAACACCCCTGACATGACTCTTTCTGCTACCTTTCTGAGGTCACTGCGCCATGATGCTATATATGATCGGGACGGGGTCGTTTCTGAAAAAAACATGCCTTTTGGCAACTCCCTGACGGGAAATTTTCTCTTCAAAAGTCCATATCGCCGTGCGATTTTGTACCACAACGCATATCCTACATTATAATATCCCAACTTCGGGATTAGCTTGGCAATTAGTAAGAGACGCTTCATAGTTATCTCAATCAATATCGACCCATCTGCCTTCTTTCAAACTCTTAAGAGCGCCGATGCTGGCCTTTGTCGCATTGACAGCATCATCAAAAGGAATCAGCGCATCACCTCCATTTACAAGTCGATCAGATAGCAATTGAAACTGCCTCCTATGCCCCTTGTCCAATTTTGTCTTTAAAGACTTGAAACCCGATATCCCATAACCTTTGGTAACTCTAAAATTGTC
>JAJRXG010000410.1 GCA_024276375.1 Bacteroidota bacterium
ATTGGTAAATCGTTCTTTCTTAGTGCACTTTCAACAAACAAATGCAACTACGCCTATCAATTGTCAATTGCCTACATCTTGATCCACTTCTGATCACTTTGCCCAGATTCTATAACCTTATAGATAAACTCCATACCACGAAGACCATCTTCCACACTAGGAAAATCTTCATACAACGGATCCACATCCGTACCATCAATACGTGCCTGAAGACACTTAGCAAAATTCTTATAAATATTGGCAAATGCCTCTAAATATCCTTCGGGATGGCCTGCTGGAACACGCGTTGCAGCAACTGTACTAGGATATAGATCACCTACTCCTGTACGGTATATTTTTCTTGGTGCCTCTTGATATTTGACTTCAAGTGTATTGGGTTCCATCTGATGCCATTCGAGACCGGCCTTCTCTCCATAGACTCGTATATTCAGATCATTCTCCTCGCCAGCTGCGATCTGACTGGCATGCAAGATACCTCGTGCTCCATTGTCAAATCTCAACAGTACATTGCCATCATCATCCAATCTACGACCCTCAACAATCGCACTGATATCAGCACAGATAGCATCTATCTTCAACCCAGTGATATACTCTGCCAGGTTCTCCGCATGGGTTCCGATATCTCCCATCGCACCTGCAATACCCGAGCGCTTGGGATCCGTGCGCCAAGCAGCTTGCTTCTGTTCTGTGGCTTCTACTCGTGTTGACAACCACCCTTGAGGATATTCAACCACGACCTTGCGGATCTCTCCCAATACTCCATCAGCGATCATCTCTCTCGCCTGTTTGACCATAGGATATCCCGTATAGTTGTGCGTCAAGGCAAATAGTAAGCCTGTACGATAGACCGTCTCTACCAAATCTCTGGCTTCTTGCAAATCAAAACATAAAGGCTTGTCACATACTACGTGGAAGCCATGCTCTAAAGCCATATTGGCAGGTGCATAATGCATGTGATTGGGTGTGACGATCGTCACAAAATCCATGCGCACATCCTCAGGCAATGCCGCCTCAGTTCGAATCATCTCCTCATAATCCCCATATACTCTACTTGGATCGAGATATAGATCTTCTCCGGACTGTCGAGACCGTACTGCATCACTACTGAAGGCTCCACAGACCAACTCTATCTGTTGGTCTAGCGCTGCTGCCATACGATGCACTCCTCCGATAAATGCTCCTCGGCCGCCGCCGACCATGCCCATTCTTATTTTTCTTGCCATTCTATTGTGGTTTCTTATCATTTTCTAAGTGAAAGATAAAGGTTACTATTCATATCGCTTGCTCGTTTCCACAAAAATTTTATACTCCTTTGCATCAACTTTTCTTGCTACAATTCATTTATTTCACAATCAAATCTCATTCATACCATGCCATTGTTACTCTTCCTCTGCACGCTCTCCATCCTCTCATCCTGCAATACCACTCAATCCAATGCGCACACCACTCAGCCTCAAGTAGATCTCTCTCAATACGAGACTGCCTACTTTGCAAGTGGTTGTTTTTGGTGCGTAGAGGCCATTTACGAAAGTGTGCATGGTGTCGCCGAGGTGATCTCAGGTTATGCAGGTGGTCATACCGACAATCCAACTTATCGTGAAGTGGGCTCCGGCAAGACAGGTCATGCCGAAGCGGTTGAAGTGTACTACGATCCAAGTATCATCTCATATGAGACCTTAATAGAAGTATATTATGACTCTCAAGATCCCACTACCGTAGGACAAGCTCCGGATTATGGCAGTGCTTATAGATCTATTATTTTTTATAAAAATGACACCCAAAAGGCACTGGCGCTAAAGGCCAAACAAAGTGTTGAGGATTCAGGAACATACAACAAACCTGTGGTAACAGAGATTCTACCATTTGAGGTATTCTATAAAGCCGAGGATTACCACCAAGATTATGAGCGCCTCAACCCCAACCAACCCTATGTGCGTAGCGTATCCATTCCGCGGCTAAAAAGATTTCAAGCCAAACACCCTGAATTGTTAAAGAAAAATGCCGAAAAGTAAGCTGTTTTCAACCTTTTTATTGAGGTGATTATTGTGGATTATGCAGACCCCCTTTGCGTTATTAAATCGTTAATCGACTACAGTTTTAGCGACTTGCTGGCAAATGAGTTTATCTTTCTGTTTGAAAATACTCCTTCCTATTTATTGACATTGAATATATGCGTCTATTTATATTAATTACCGCCACACTCTTCCTAAATCTATTGCAAGGCCAACGGCGTGAACCCTTGGATATTACGATGAATTGGGAATCTTATGATCCACCTTCTACCCTAGTTGTCCCCGAGACCATGATCCCCGCTGCTAAGTTTCCCTTTGTTGATGTGCATAGTCACCATTGGCGTATGGGAGAGATGGATCTTGACAAGTTGATTGCTGAGATGGATCATCTCAATATGAAGGTAGTCGTAAACCTAAGTGGTCGTGGTGGAGCTCGACTCAAAGCCATGACGGACAATATTAAGAAATATGGTCATGAAAATCGGATCGTTGTATTTACCAATATAGAACTGAGAAGTATCCTGGAACCGGATTGGGCGGAACAAACAATCAAACAAATCGAATACGATGTTGCTAATGGTGCCCGTGGATTGAAAATCTATAAGAGTCAAGGCATGACCAATCTCGACTCTCTCGGCAATCGAATCAAGATTAATGATCCGCGAATAGCTCCTGTCTGGGAAAAATGTGGAGAACTTGGTATTCCCGTACTCATCCATACTGCAGATCCCAAGTCCTTCTGGTCTCCGCACGACAGTCTGAATGAACGGTGGTTGGAATTAAAAGTGCGTCCCGGAAGAAAGAGAGATGCCGATAATCCAGCCTCATGGGAGACCCTGATCGAAGAACAACACGATATCTTCCGGCGACATCCCAATACAACTTTTATCAACGCACATATGGGTTGGTATCCCAATGACTTGGAGCATCTCGGTCACCTCCTCGATGAGATTCCCAATATGTATGTAGAGATTGGTGCCGTCATAGCGGAGCTGGGCAGACAGCCACGTATGGCCAAACGATTCTTAGAGAAGTATCAAGATCGCGTCCTTTTTGGCAAGGATTCCTACAAGCCCAAGGAGTATCCTACCTACTTTCGCGTATTGGAATCTGATGATGAATACTTTCCGTATTACAAACGATATCACGCTTTCTGGCGTATGTATGGTCTGGATTTATCGGATGCCGTTTTGAAAAAACTATACTACAAAAATGCATTAAAAATCATTCCGGGCCTTGATCCCAATATGTGGGACGAATAACCTGCATTTTTCTAAACGGCAACTTATAAAGCCAATTATAACATATGTCAATCATCGCCATATCGGGTTCTACTCGTCAAGATGCCAGTAATGTAAAATTGATACACGCTATCGCCAAGCATAGTGATCAAGATATCTTTTACTTTGGTGGTATAGGAGTGTTGCCATTGTTTAATCCGGATCTGGATCACCACCCGTGGCCTCCATCGGTCATCGAGTGGCGTAATGCTATTGCTGAGGCTCAGGGTATCATTATTACGACACCTGCGTATCTCCACAATATCCCGGCCATCCTCAAAAATGCCTTAGAATGGGTCACTTCATCTGGAGAGCTTGACACTAAACCCACACTTCCCATAACCTATACTCCATTTCCTCCACGAGGAGAACGAGCCATGCAATCACTGCTGTGGTCTCTCGGTGCACTCAACGCCCGTATAGTTGTCCAACTCCCTCTTTATCAGTCCGAATTAAAAATCAATGATCTCGGCGGACTTGAAGGCGATGAAAGTATCGCAATGATAGAAGCAGCTCTATCACTACTTTGAGAACAAAAAAATTATTCCTCTTTCTTGACCAAGGTTTTTTGAATCTCCGGAGGTACCGCTTGATACTCGGCAAAAGACCGTTTGAATTTTGCTCGACCTTGAGACATAGATCTCAGGGTACTCGAATACTGATAGAGTTCTGCAAGAGGAACTTTAGCCAGTATCTTTTGATAATGTCCTTCTGCACTCATCCCCATAATAGTCGCCCTCCGTGATTGGAGGTCTCCCATAACGTCTCCCATAATATCTCCCGAACACCATACTTCAAGATCATATATGGGTTCTAATACCTGTGGTCGTGCACCCTTAAAAGCCTGACGGAAAGCTTCTGATGCCGCCAACATGAACGCCATATCATTGGAATCCACGGAGTGCATTTTACCATCATAAATACATACCCTTATATCCTGCACACAGGATTTGGTCAAGGGGCCTTCTTCCATCTGATTGAGGAGTCCTTTCTTGATGGCATTAATATACTTGGCATCAATACTCCCACCTACAATACACCAATATAAGGATAGTGTTCCTCCCCATGGGAGATCCTCAGAGATAGTCTTACGCACAGTCAGGTCACCGGGCTCCGGCATGCCTTCATAATATGGTTCTATACGCAAGTGTACTTCGCCAAACTGTCCGGAGCCTCCAGATTGCTTCTTATGCCGATAACTGGCATCTGACGACACAGTGATTGTCTCACGATATGGGATCCTAGGTCGCTCAAATTCCATCGAAATGCCATTGGTTTTTTCGATGCGATACTTGATAAGATCTAGGTGAAGCTGACCTTGACCATGTACAATCGTTTGTTTCAACTGGGCAGACTGCTCTACATGAAGTGTGGGATCTTCCATTTCGATTTGGTGGAGTGCTTTCATCAATTTCTCAAGTTCCGCCTTGGCAGGTGGCTTGATCGCCTTGTGTATTCTGGATTCAGGAAATAAGATCGGCACAATACCCTTGCCAAAATTCTTCGATGCTAATGTATCATTAGTAAGCGCCTCTTTTAACTTTAGGGTTAAACCCAAATCCCCTGCACCCAATTCATCTATTACTTCACGTTCTTTACCGTTGGAGATATATAGTTGCGACAATCGCTCGGAAGAACGATTTCTCATATTCCTAAGTTCATCCCCACTTTTCACGCTCCCTGAGTACACTTTAAAAAAGGATAATGTTCCCATACGCGGAACACTTAAGGTTTTAAATATAAACAAGACGGGCTCTCCCGAGGGATCACACGGCAATGTACTACCGTCTGTCAATGGAACCGGTGGTCTTTGAGCTGGAGAAGGAGCAATATCATTGATGAATCCCATGATACGCCCACTTCCTTTGTTCTCTGTTGAGGAAGCACAAAACACAGGATAAAACTCTCGATTGGCCAAGGCGATGGTGAGACCTTTGGCCAGCTCTTCCTCACTCAATGTGCCATCCTCAAAAAACTTCTCCATCAGTTCTTCATCATTCTCTGCGGCAACTTCTACCAGACGGTTATGCATCTCTTGAGCTTTCTGCATTTCGGCTTCTGGGATGGCCTCTTTCTTGGGTTTGCCTCCTTGCTCTCCAAACACATACATGATCATTCTCAACGCATCGATGATCGCTGTAAATCCTCCTCCTTGATCATAAGGGTATTGAATCGGTACGACATTATTGCCAAACCTTTCTATCGCTTGTTCCAATGTCTGACCAAAATCTGCTTTCTCCCGATCCAACTGATTGATGACAAATATCCCTGGTGTATGAAACTGGTTCATATAGTCCCACACCAATTCTGTACTGACTTCTACTCCCTGTGTCGCATTCAACAGTATCAACCCTGTATCTGCAACTTTCAATGCAGCCACCACTTCTCCCACGAAATCGTCATACCCGGGGGTATCTATAATATTGATCTTCGACTCCTTCCACGAGGCATGCATCAAGGTGCTAAAAATAGAGTTGCCTCGTTCTTTCTCTAAATCTGTATAATCCGAAACTGTCGTCTGGCTTGCTATATCTCCCAACCGATTGGTCGCCTTAGCTTCAAATAACATACACTCAGCAAAACTGGTTTTTCCAGCGCCGGAGTGTCCTAACAATACAACATTTCGGATGTGTTCTGGTGCGTATTTCAATGGTCTAATATATTATGTTGAGAATCTTTTTTACAAAACTCAAAATAGCGATTCTTAACATTATTACACCGCTCTATTAACAGATTGTTTTAACATCAAATACTCACAATACTGCCAATCTATATATATACAACCGTGACCATAACGGACTTATAAAGTATAACTGCAGATATATAATATTTACCGCTTTTTCATTAGCTCACCCGATATCCTATACGTCAATTGTTGAGGGTTTTATCAAAATCCAAGACCATCACTTCTTGTGTTGAGGACTCCTGCCTTCATACATATCATACTTGTGATACTTACACTCGATCTGCCCGTTAAAGAGTGTCAACTTTTTAGATGTCTTTAAACCGATCTTCTTTATAGCCGCTTTGTTGCCGGACAGTATCCATCCTTGCCACCCTGGATACTGCTGTTTGAATGTGTCTCCAATCTCCTTATACAACTGAGATACATCCGCTTCCTCTCCGATTCGAATACCATATGGTGGGTTCATTATGATGATTCCCTTGTCATATGGTTTTTCACTTTTTCTAAAATCCTTAGATTCTAAACTCATGTTAAATCCCAATTCTGATATTAATGCTCTTGTCTCTTCTATTTGTTCTCTATCTATATCGTATCCCAAGATTTTTGTTCTTGGTACTCCTTGGCTTTTCAACATCTCCAGCGACACTTGTTGCCAAATAGATTTGTTATAATCAGGCCACAGCATAAATCCAAACCGCTTCCACGATGCTCTAGGTGCAATCCCATGAGCAATCATATAGGCCTCCGTCAATATTGTGCCCGATCCACACATAGGATCCAACAAGGGCATTTTCCTGTCCCATCCGGACAATAGAATCATCCCTGCCGCAAGCGCTTCATTGAGTGGAGCTCGCCTTCCTGATTGACGATACCCCCGCTTATGTAACGAATCTCCCGAACTGTCCAATGAAATTGTAAATTCCTTCTCTCTACAGTGTACATCAATCGTAAAATCGGGATACTCCAAATCTATCGAGGGTCTCCTGCCATCATGTTTCATCCTAAAGAGATCCACAATGGCATCCTTTGTCTTGAGACCGATATACTTAGAGTGCGTGAAATACTGCGAATGCACAGTACTATTGATTTTGAAGGTTTGCTCTAGTCCGAATAACTTCGTCCAATCATACCGCCTTAGGCGTTTATAAAAAACCGTCTCATTGTGTGCTGTAAAGGTTAGTATAGGCTTTATCACTCTCAATGCCGTCCGGGACCAAAGATTGACCTTGTACAATACCGCAAGATCTCCTTCAAAAGAGACGGCTCTATTGAGTACTACGATTTCAGTTCCTCCCAGCTCTTTTATTTCTTCGGCCAGAACAGATTCCAGACCATAGATGGTTTTGGCTATATACTTCAATATTTACGCCTCTCTTTCCTTTAGTTTCCGCCGTAGAATCTTTCCTACATTGGTTTTGGGCAGCTCTTTAATAAACTCTATTTCTTTGGGGACTTTATACCCGGTAAGCTGCTCCTTGCAATAGGCAAAAAGATCTTTTTTAGTCAGCGTACTATCTTTTAAAGTGACAAAAATCTTAACGACCTCTCCGGATTTTTCACTTGGTATGCCTATGGCGGCAACTTCATCTACCTTGGGATGCATCGCTACTACATCCTCAATCTCGTTGGGAAACACATTGAATCCCGATACCAATATCATATCCTTCTTTCGATCAACGACTTTAAAAAATCCATCTTCATCCATAATCCCGATATCCCCGGTATTGAGCCATCCATCTGATGTTATTGTTTCTTTGGTTTCTTGAGGTTGGTTATAGTATCCCTTCATTACTTGAGGCCCCTTGACTTGAATCTCTCCACGCTGTCCCACTGCTATGGGCTTGCCACTATCGTCAACAATGCGCACATCAGTTGAAGGAACCGGAATGCCTATAGAACCGATGCGTACATCTCCTTTGGGGTTGGTTGTTACTACCGGAGAAGCTTCTGTCATTCCGTATCCTTCTACTATCAATGTTCCGGTGATTCTGGCCCAATCTTCTGCTACATTTGTCTGTAGCGCCGTTCCACCCGCATTGGCGACCATCAAGTGAGAAAAATCCACTTTGGCAAAATCCGGATGGTTATTCAACGCGTTGAACAGTGTATTCACACCGGTTATGCCAGTCACTTTATACCTGTTGAACTCCTTGATGATGGACTTAATATCTCGTGGATTTGGGATTAATACAGACAATGCGCCCTGACCCATCATCGCCAACAGGTTGCACGAAAATGCACATATATGATACAGTGGCAAGGGACATAAGGTCACCATCGGTGTAATATTTCCTTCCATCCACGGTTGCAAGAAAGCATCGATCTGCATGAGATTGGCCACCAAATTTTGATTGGTTAACATGGCTCCCTTGCTCAGACCCGTTGTGCCGCCCGTGTATTGATGTACGACGACACTCTCCGGAAGGTTCTCAAATTCAGGCAACTGAAATTTCTTGCCTTGTGCAAGGGCTTCTTTAAACTTTACGACATTAGGCAATTCATATTTGGGAATAGCTCCTTTTAATTTAAGGGCAGTATTTACCACGGCTCCTTTTATCGTTCCGAGCAACTCTCCTATTGACGTAGTGATGATGGTTTTGATATTGGTTTTTCCGAGCACCTTCTGAAGATTAGCACAAAAATTTTCAGCAATTACGATGGCCTTTACATCACTGTCGGTAAACTGGTGCTCCATCTCCCGGGGCGTATAAAGCGGATTGGTATTGACGATAATCAATCCCGCCTTGAGGCACCCAAACAAGGCTATGGGATATTGCAATAAATTGGGCATCATCAATGCAATGCGATCTCCGGGCTGAAGACCACGACTATACAAATATGCTCCAAATTGATCCGATAACGTATCCACTTCCTTAAAACGCATCTCCTTTCCAAGACACGAAAATGCCCGCCGTTTACTAAATTCTTTGCTTTTTTCCTTTATAAAATCAACCAACGAAAGATAACAGGTTTCATCAATATTTGCGGGA
>JAJRXG010000411.1 GCA_024276375.1 Bacteroidota bacterium
AAAATCCACTCGCAAGATATCTCAAAGTTCTACTCTATGAAAAAAAATATTTTCGCAATCCTACTCATCGCCATATTATTGATTATTGGCAGCTACTTTGTTCCAAGCCAACCCAAAAACTTCTTTGATCTTTACAAGACCGAAGATGATGTATCACTAAGTTTAAAAGAATTTTTAGACCAACCCGTAAGAATTATTAAAACAAATGGTGTCGAATGGAAATATCGGGTAGATGGCCATGGCGATCAAACGATCTTGTTCATTCATGGGATGGGTGGATCTTACGAACTATGGTGGCAGCAGATAGCGTATTTTAAAGATCGCTATCGCACTATCACTTTTACCCTGCCCGAAGAGATAAAGACCTTGGAAGGTACGATCGATGGACTCAAAGCTATGATCGAAAAAGAAGGTGTGAGCAAAGTCAACCTCGTGGGCACATCCATGGGTGGATACATTACACAATACTTCTTACATCGCTATCCTGAAATGATTGAGAAAGCCGTCATCTCCAACTCCTTCCCACCCAACGGTATTATCCGCGATAAAAATACCGCCCGAACCAAATCTATTATCTACTTGCCGGAGGTTCTCATCGCCCGATTGGGAGCCAAACAACTTGAGGATAACCTCCTCCCCGCAGGTAAAAATTCTCCATTGTTGAAAGCTTTTTTGCCAAGCCTGCCTTTTAGCAGAATGCAATTCTTAAATCGGTTTTACATCGTGATTGACTTTTTTAATGCAACCCCCGATCGATACAACATCAAGCGAATACCCAAACTCATTGTCGAATCAGACAATGATCCACTTGTCAAAGATACCTTGAGAGAAATGTTGAGAAATCTCTACACTGATGCCGCAGTTTATACCTTCCATAATGAAGGACATTTCCCCTATATCAATGCAGCCGATGAGTACAACCTAATGCTTGCTGCTTTTTTAAATCAAAATAACCCATACAGCCTTGTCGAACAAAGCATTGATACATATTTTGAAGCTAGAAAAAATGCTGATATCGAGATGCTGCGCAATGTATTGGCCAAAAATGCCAAACTCCATACTGTAAAAAATGGTCAAATCATTGACATCCCACTCAGTACCTATCTGAAAAAAGTCCAAAGTGATGGATCTCAATCTGTCAACACCCAAATCATCAACGGAAGAGTCCAAAACAACATGGCTTGGTTCTCGACATCATTTCAATATCCCCATGTAACATACAATGACAACCTTTTACTGTTAAAGGAAAATGATTCTTGGAAAATCGTTTCCAAGACTTTCCTTCCCATACCGTGAATCTTAGAGATCTACTCCTATCTCCTTCTCGTCTGAGATTTATCTCATGACCCTACTCTGAATGAATCTTGCCTTTGCTCTATTTTACTGCCGTAACCAGTCACTACTGAAAGCAACATAATGATCCAGATGGCCATCGGATAGATCGTATATAGAGATACATCCATCGTTGAAGGTAGAACGATATCGGGATACTTATCTCCCAAAGGCTGGATGGTAAGCAACATTAACATTGGCCATATATGCCATGGCATTACATAACTCAATCCATTTGCGGCAGCGTCGAGAATATTGGCTCTTCTACTTGGATCAATGGACAATCTCTGACCCAATTCATTGATTATTGGGCCTCCGATCACAGTCACTCTTGTGACAAGACCTATCAATATAAAACTTAGTCCTGTACCTATCCCAAATAAAGCAACTTCCGTTCTGTGCACTGAGTGAAACAATGTTGCCGACATAGCTGTTACTAGACTGTTGATGAGTCCATAGTACCGCATTACCCCATAGGCTCCCATCATCAATACTATCAACATCACCGTGCTCATGTTGGCGAGAGCTCCTTTGACTAAGATACCCGATAGATGGCCGTCATTGACCCAAAACACTTCCTTCCATCCTATCAACCCGCTACCCAAGGCGATGATTAAACCCGATGCGACACCATAAGTGATGGCTTGAAATACTGATACTCCCCGAATAGCCGTATAGATTACTACGATCATTGGAATAATCATTACCAATCCTCGTGCATCGGATTGCTCAAAGACTGGTTGTAAGTCTGTCACCATATTATGCCCACCCCAATAAGCGGCAATGGTGTACATCAGACAGGAAATCAAAAACGCAGGTATTACATATTTCATGCGTGCCTTGATCACTGTCCCGATACCCGCACTACCTTCTCGATATTTGTACTGTTGTGTCATGCTGCTGATCAGAGTAGTATCTGAAACCGGCGAGAAGTGATCCCCTGTTGCAGCTCCACTCAATATGGCTCCTGCAGCCAAAGCAGGAGATATCCCAATGGTCATCGCAATTGGGTACAAAACAGGGATCATTATAAATATCACACCCACAGAAGTACCCATAGCAGTGGCTAAAATCGAACAAGTGATATAAATAAAAAGGGTAAAACCGATCACCCCAGCGTTGAATATTTGTGCAAGCCATATCACCCCTTCTCCCAATTGCGATGCAACTAACAACTCTGCATATACTCCGACAATCAGAAATAGTGCAAAAGCCATAAGCCCTGTCTTGTCTCCTAATGCCGTGATCACTACATCCCAATACTCGCTCTTGTCTCTCACAAAAAGTGAGCAGACCATCAGTCCAATAACCCCTCCTGCTATCATGATATTGGCAGAAAATATCTCAAATACTACAAGAATAATCGCCGGTACAATCATGATTGTTAAGGGCAAGGCCGACATCCCTCTCCAAATGTAAAATGGGGATCCTTCCTTACTATATGTCGCATCACTATTCATCCAATATCAGTTGTATTCTTACCTCAGCGGTATAACAAAAAGTGTCAACCATATCCGATTCACAAGCTAAGGATATTAATCCAATATTGCTCAATACAATAGAGACTACAGGCGATAATTAGACATAACATACTCATGATATGTCATGTCTCTACCCAATAATTCCTATCCATCAATAATTGTGACAAAACTCCGTAGCCGGAGTGGCGATCGCCATCAATAATTGTGACAAAACCTTCTCATGACATCATGCTGTCCTTATAAGCTTCATTATTCATACAAAAACATCTGTTGCTTGCCGGTAGCACCATATTCCAGCTTTAGTTTGCCCTCGTCGTACAGTTCTATGGCGGCTTTAAAACGCAATTGTCTCTGAATGCTTAGCTCTAAAGCATCTTTGAGATTTGATTTAGTTTTAGAAGACAGAACGCCTTTGGTTTCAACCAATATACGAAGAGGCGGCTCCACTACAGGCGTGGTATTTTTTCTTATGATTCTAATGTTTCCCGTCACCTGATTTTCGTGTTTCCGCACGACATCGGTGATGGCAGAAGGAAACACATTGACGCCTTTGACGAGCATCATATCATCTACCCTTCCCAGAATTTCAATACGCATTCCCGGGAGGCCACAAGAGCAAGGCGACAAGTTGATACGTACCTTGTCACCGTCCAGAAATCTGATCAAGGGGCCACATTCCCGTTCTAAGGCAGTATATACCAATTCCCCTTCTGCCCCATCGACCATAGGGAGAACGGTCTTGGTCATCCGATCATACAATTCCAAATATGCATGATCGGGAGCCATAAAATGCATGCCTTCCTGAGCCTCACAAGAGCCAAATATCGGATTGAGGCACCCTGTCCCTCCAGCCATATCATATACTTTGGCGCCGCCAAATCCCGAAGAAATCTCCGAGACAATCTCCGGAATACTACCTCCGGGTTCTCCATAGACACATATAGACTGCAAGCCCATTCGGGTCAAGTCAATGTTCATCTCATCGCGAGCTTTTTTCAATATTACCCGGGCAAACGAAGGCGTACAGATAAGTACCTCGGGATATGTCAACGTAATCATTTCTACCACTTTTTGTGCTCCGACAAGTCCGCCAATTGGAATGACATTGGCACCAAATTGCAATAGACAATCAATGGTTGGGATGCCTGCCACCCACATGCTCATGACTCCGGCCATCAATACCTTATCGCCGGGCTTGAGTCCATTGATTTTGGACAAGCGGGTAAAATTTTTTAGCATTATCTTTCTGTCATAGGCTGTATGTCCCTGAAAACTTGGGTTGCCCGTAGTACCTGAGGATGCACTTATCCGATTGACGGATCGGATATCACAAGTGATGTGCATACCCAGAGGGTGATTGTACAATTGGAGCGATTTGGCTTGACTCAGACGCTCTTCATCCTTGTCAAAGGTGGGATACTGTTCAATCTCTGCGAGTGATCGCATATGATGTGGATTGACTCCGGCAGATTCAAATTTTTTTCGATAATAGGGTGAATTGTCAAAGACATAGATCAACTGTTTATGAAGTTTGATGAATTGCAAACTCTTTATTGATGGACTGTTCCATTCTAACAATAATGACAATTCTCTTCGTTCTGATTCTGTCATAGTGGGCGTACTTTATGGGCTCCAACTTACTACCCATCATTTTTTATTATATCACGGTTTACGATCCAGTGAACAACGGATTTCTTTTTTCAAAAAATGCCTTAATCGCTTCTTTTACATCATTGCCTTCTAACAATTGTAGCTTTTCAGCATCAGCATTTTGGCAGATTTCATCAAAGGATCGATGGCGGCTTTCTCTGACGACATTTTTTGATATCCTTATTGCCGCAGGACTAAGTGCTGCAATCTTCTCTGCCCATTTCATCGCTTCTTCCAAAGCGCGTCCCTCGGGTACTACTTTGTTGATCAGACCAGTGCGGTAGGCCCATTCTGCATCCCTTTTTTCGCCTAAGAGGATTAATTCCAGGATATTTGACGCACCGATTTTATTGGTTCCGTGAAATGCTGCATTTATGGTCGGAATTCCTACTTTGGCTTCAGGCAAACTAAATATTGCGTCCGATGCTGCTATCCGCAAGTCGCATCCCAATGCCAGGCTCAATCCCTCTCCGATGCAGTATCCATGAATAGCGGCAATAATGGGTTTGCTACAAAATCCATCATTTTCTATCTCCAATAGAAATCGATTCAATCGCTCATTGACGGGTACATTAAGATCCGTTGTCAGTGCCCGCGAAACCTCTGCAATATCCACTCCTGCGGAGAATGCCTTATCTCCCGCAGCGTGTATCACACAAACCCATGCGTTACTGTCTTCCTTAAATCGATTCATCGCCAGATTGAAGGCGCGATACATCTCCGTATCAAATGTATTCATCTTATCGGGCCGATTGAGCATTACAGTAGCAATCCGGTTTTTTACCTCGTATAGTATAACAGGCATATCGCTATCAAAATTTATTTTTACACGATGAAGTCATCAAACAACGCAGCGTAAAACGTTGCGTATTGGAACTGACAATGTGCTTCTAAATGACTTCAATTTAAACAAAAAATTGGATACTATTCAGGAGGGTGCTTTTGAGAAAAAAAAAGGCAATTTTTTCGTCAGATGACGCTTATTTTTTGAAGGTAACTACTCAGGTGGTGTGCTTTTGAGCTAAAAAAAACCTATTTTTTTGCTAAACGAAGTTCATTTTTCTCTTAATAGCAGCGCTATTGAGAGGAA
>JAJRXG010000412.1 GCA_024276375.1 Bacteroidota bacterium
GACGCAAATGCGATGTTAAAATTCCGCTCTATATACATTCGCGATTTTTGGATATCGAGAAAGCATGGAAGGCCGAACCCGGTCATGGTCGGAGATTTCATCAAGGTTGGCTTGTGACCAATACACGGTTTACCACTGATGCAATTCAATATGGATCTTGCTCGGGAATGTATCTACTCTCTTGGGACTATCCCCTTGAATTTTCTTTAAAAGACCGTATCAACAGGTCTGGTTTGCACCCTCTGACATGCCTTACCCGCCTCAACAAGAAAGAAAAAGAATTGCTACTGGGCAAAGGCATCGTATTATGCAAAACCATTTGTGAGAATGATCAGATACTTGATCAAATCGGTGTCCGCCCAATACGCAAAAAGAAGGTATTGGAAGAAGCAACACTGCTCTGCGCATCGGGTATCCAATAATTGGACACATAGGGCAATTATTCTGTTTCCCCAATTATAGAAAGCAACGATATTGCAGATACGCTTCAGTTTGTCATAAGCGGTGATGATGAAGCTCAGTGTGTATAACATATTGCACTTTTTTATCGGGTATATGCGTGGTGGGGAGGGGTTGATTTGTTTCGCCCTTCAAGGGAGACTCTTTATGAGGAGTTTTTAAACTTATGAGGACAGAGGTGTACTGGAGCAATATCCTATTTTATGCAATTTGTTATACACACATGAGCCAAGCAGCTATGCGCCAAACTTATGAGATTTTGTATCTTGCAGCAAATGGCATTTGTCATCCATAGGTATCATGTTTAGAATCTCTATTTATTTTATTGTTGCTCTTGTCTGGTTCTCTGATTTATATGCTCAGGTAGAGCAAGATGACTCAGTGTTGCATTGGTATGATCCCATGTCGTGTGGCTATGACGTAGTTGAAGGTCAATGGTGGAGCAATGCGGTGTCCGGCGCTTATGATAGACTGCCATCGAAGGCGCAAGGTGTAGTGAGGGATGATGTATGGAACCTGTCAAAGCATGCGGCCGGTATGATGATTCGGTTGTGGACTGATGCTGAGCAGATCAACGTAAGATACGTCATACGAGGTAGAACTCACATGGAGCATATGCCGGCAACAGGCGTGAGTGGCTTAGACTTGTATCGGATCGATAGTGATGGCCAATGGTCTTGGTGTCGGGGATTACGTCATTTTTCTGATACAATTACATATCACTTTGGTGGGCTTGTTCCGGATCATAGATATCACGATATGGGCAACGAGTATCGACTTTATTTGCCATTGTATGCACAAGTAGAATGGTTGGAGATAGGAGTTTTGAAGGAGGACAAATTTGAAATTTTGCCCATACGAAAGGATGCGCCGATTGTTGTCTATGGTACTTCTATTGCTCAAGGTGCTTGTGCATCAAGACCTGGGATGGCTTGGGCCAATATACTTTCGAGATCGATGGATCGACCTCTGATAAATTTGGCCTTTTCCGGCAACGGTAGATTGGAAAATGAAGTGGTCACTTTATTGACAGAAATAGATGCAAAAATATTTGTTATAGACTGTTTGCCCAATCTCACGGATAGCTTGCAATACAATGATGAAGAATTGATGCATCGCATCATCTATTCCGTTAATCAACTCAGGCGATCCAGACCCAATACCCCGATTCTATTGACTGAACATGCGGGATATACGGATGGTTTTACCAATCCTAAACGTCTCAACCGTTATACACGTGTCAATCGCATCCAGAGATCGGCTTTTGCTCAACTTCGGATGAATGGCATCGACCTATTGTATTATTTATCCAGCGAAGAGATTGGTTTAGGTCTTGATGATATGACCGATGGGACACATCCCAATGACTTGGGAATGATGCACTATGCCAAGAGTTATGAACGCATCTTGCGCAGTATCCTCGATGAACCTATCGGTGACGTTTCTACAACAACCCCTTGTGTGCAATCCCGAGAACCCGGCAATTATAATTGGGAAGAAAGACACCGACTTATTAAATCGCTTAATATTAAACATCCTCCTGAGATTGTGATCTTGGCCAACTCGATTATACACTTTTGGGGTGGTCTGCCCAGAGCTTCCATAGCAAGAGATCCGGATACATGGGCTCGGATATTTACTCCGATGGGGATTAGAAACATGGCATTTGGTTGGGATCGAATCGAAAATACCCTGTGGCGTGTCTATCATGGTGAGCTTGATGGAATTAAAGCCAACACGATATTTATAATGATCGGCACCAACAATTTACATCTCAATACGGATGACGAAATATTGGAAGGTCATAAATATCTGATTCAAGCGATTCAATCTCGTCAAGAGGGTGCTCAGATCACCATCTTTGGTTTGTTGCCTCGGCGCAATTTTGAAAAACGCATCGCCCTCCTTAATCAGAAGATTGCCCGGCTCTCCGGTACACTGAATATTCGCTATCGCGATATAGGAAGAACCTTTTTAAATGACCAAGGAAAATTAGAAGAATCCTTGTTTTCTGACGGCTTGCACCCAAATGAAAAAGGGTATAAAAAATTGGCAGAAGAGTTGCTACCATTGATGAGATGATATTCCTTAGATCGGATTGAGCAAGACAAACGACATCGTAATTATCGGTTCCGGCCCCAACGGTCTGACGGCAGGTATATACCTTGCCCGGTTGGGTCTGGAGGTTCTTATAATCGAACAGGCAGATAAGATCGGTGGAGGGATGAGATCGTCATCCTTAGGGATGGATGGATATCTCCATGATATCTGCTCCGGGATACATAATATGGGATATTTGTCCCCGTGCTTTAAAGAATTGCAATTGGAGAATTATGGTTTGCAGTGGATTTTCCCTAAAGCATCCGTGGCGCACCCTGTTGATGATGGTGAGGCGATTCTTCTATATCGTTCTATTGACAAAACATGCCAAAACTTAAGCGGTGATGCCGATGCTTATCGCCGTATTTTCACCCCATTGTCCAAACGGGTGAATGATTTGTTCGAAGATGCCCTAAAACCTTTTGGAATGCCCAAGCACCCTATGCTATTAGCTCAATTTGGCATCAAGGGTATGAGATCGGCGCATTCATTTGCACGACAGTACTTCAAGGGACTTCGAGCCAAATCATTGTTTGCCGGCTGTGTCGCGCATAGCTGTTTGCCTTTTGATTTGCGATTTACTGCAGCCGTGGGAATGCTTTTTTTAACCAGTGGACATGCTGTAGATTGGCCGATCGCAAGAGGTGGATCACAGTCGATAGCAGATGCCCTGTACCGTTGTTACATTGAATCCGGTGGCAAAGTTCAGTTGTCCACCAAGATTACATCGTGGGCACAACTGCCTCATGCCAAAAAATACATTTTTGATACAGACCCGATCCAACTCATCAATATAGCATCGGATCAATTGCCCGGCAATTATAAAAGACAGATTCGAAAGTTTCGCTATGGTTCCGGAATATTCAAAATAGATTATGCTCTCAAAGAACGAATTCCGTGGAAGGACAAACGTTGCTGGCAAGCATCTACACTACACCTCGGAGGTTCAATAGAGGAGATCGCGTATAGTGAAAAACGGGCTTGGTTAGGAAGGTATTCAGATAGACCTTTCGTACTATTGGGTCAACAAAGTATTTTTGATAAAAC
>JAJRXG010000003.1 GCA_024276375.1 Bacteroidota bacterium
GATACGATGGGCATGGACATGGACACTATGGGTATGGATATGGATACGATGGGCATGGACATGGATACGATGGGCATGGACATGGATACGATGGGCATGGATATGGACACGATGGGCATGGATATGGATACGATGGGCATGGACATGGATACGATGGGTATGGATATGGATACGATGGGCATGGGTATGGACACTATGGGTATGGATATGGATACGATGGGTATGGACATGGACACGATGGGCATGGACATGGACACGATGGGCATGGATATGGACACGATGGGTATGGATATGGATACGATGGGCATGGATATGGATACGATGGGCATGGACATGGATACGATGGGTATGGATATGGATACGATGGGCATGGACATGGATACGATGGGCATGGGTATGGACACTATGGGTATGGATTCTTGTGGAGTGATTGCCGGGGTCATCTCGGTAGGCTCTGAGGAAAGAGCCATAACGGTATGTGTCGGAGATGGTACAAATGACAGTATTTCTGTACAATTAGAAGGCGGACAAGGTGCTTTCAGTTCATGGATTATTACGGATACCAATGGAGTCATTATAGACTTGCCATTAGGGCCTCCTTTCGATTTTGACAATTTAGCTGCTGGACAGAATAGGATATGGCATATCGTTTATGAATCTGGACTTTCGGGAGCATCCCTCGAATCCAATATCGAAGACTTAGAAGGTTGTTTTGCCTTATCTAATGCTATCCTAGTAACACGTCTCAGTGGAGATGATTGTTCTATGATGATTTGTGAAGTCAATGGGGGGCAAATTCTCGTTCAGGATTCCCTGACGGAATTATCTGTATGTGGAGATGACACTGATGTTACCTTGGACATTTCATTAACAGGAACAATGGGAAGTAATATGGCATGGGTGCTCAGCGATACTTCTCTCAATATAATATCTATAGATTCATCGGGGATATTTAATTTTGGATCAACGGAGGCAGGAGTTGTTTTGATATGGCACATCAGTTATGAAGATGATGTGACGGGATTGGTAGTAGATAGCAATGCATCCAATTTAGAGGGGTGTTATTCAATCTCCAATACCATACGAATAAATATACTTAATGGGGAAGATTGTATGCAACCGGATTGTCCGGTATCCGCTGGTTCCATAAGCCTGCGAGATAGTACGGATGCGGTAGAGATATGTGCGGGAGATGGTATCAGTGATGCCTTTGATGTTGTATTGACCGGAGTGAGTGGTGACAATACGGCTTGGGTTATTACTGATGAAGATGGCAATATATTAGCTTTCCCATTGTCTCCGCCTTTTGATTTTGAAGGTGCGGGAAGAGGAGTTGCTTTAATATGGCACTTAGCGTTTGAAAATGGTTTGGTGGGAGCTTCACTCGGAGGCAATATCAATAATCTGGAAGGTTGCTTTGACCTATCCAATCCTATAACGGTGACAAGACAACAAGTCGAAGGGGGGACATTGTCTTTTGCTTCAGGCGGAGACGAGATGGTTGCTTGTGATGATGGAACTCCATTTATAGCATTTGATGTCATTCTTACAGATGCCTTTGGATCCAATGCAGAGTGGGTGTGGACTAATGAAGATGGAGAAATTATCAGTATTCCACTGGGATCACCATTTGAAATAGAAGGGACTCTTCCCGGTACGAATCTATTGTATCATATCAGTTATGAAGAGGGGACTACGGGTATCGAAGTAGGTAGTAACATCAATGAATTAGCAGGTTGTTATGCCGTTTCTAATCCTATAACTTTGCAGAGAAACGCTGTTGTAGGTGGTAGTTTGCTGGCACCAAATGGAACGGATGCTATGTCGTTGTGCGTGGATGATGGAGTAAGCGATGTGGTCGATGTTGTGTTGACCGGAGCACAAGGCGCTTCAAGTTTATATGTCCTTACGGATAGTATGGGTAGGATTGGGGAGATGAATGATTCGGGGTCATTTGAATTTGAGGGTTCTGGTGTTGGAGTATCTTTGATATGGCACATTAGTTATGTTGAAGAACTTGCCGGAGCTGTAGTGGACAGCAATCTTTCGGATGTGACCGGATGTTTAGATATTTCCAATGCCGTGACGGTAAGCAAGCTAGCGGGAGAAAATTGTCCCGAGCCATGCTTGGCAGATGGGGGTGTCGTTCAGATCGCCGATGGAGGTGGCAATAGTATTTCGATTTGTGCGGATGATGGACTGTCGGATGCCGTCAATGTCGAAGTCGTTGGTGCTAGTGGTCCGAGCAACAAATTAATGGTCACGGATGAAGAGGGCAATATTCTTGGGTTCCCGGATACTACTGTGATCGATCTTGAAGGTGCCGGCAGCGGTATAAGTATGGTGATAAATATCAGTTATGAGGACGATGTAATTCTTCCTGAGATCGGAGGCAATATGTCCGAGCTAAGGGGTTGCTTTGCACTATCTGAGGCAGTTGAGATCATACGACTTACAGGAGATGATTGTGCTTCAGTATGCGTGGTCAATGGAGGATCGATTATCACGGAGAATGGACGTACAGAAGAGACGATCTGTACGGATGATGGCATGCCGGATCTTATAACTATCCTCACCTCAGGTGCGATTGGCCAGAACAATACGTACTTAATCACCGATGCGGATGCCAACATCATTAGCATTGCAATGGGCAATGTCATTGATCTTGAAGGTACAGGATCCGGTATCAGTATGTTGTGGAATGTAAGCCATAGTGGCACCTTATCGGGTGCGGCGATTGGCGGAAACACAAGTATGTTGGACGGATGCTTTGCTCTTTCCAACCCCATAACTATTACCAAATTGATTGGAGATGATTGTCCTTCTCTGTGTGGTACGGATGGTGGTAATATAATGTACTTGGACGGCAACAATGAGAGGGAGTTTTGTTCTGGAGATGTAGTCTTTACCATTGCTCATACTTCAGAAGCAGATCCCGAGTTTGATTACTTTTATGTATTGACAGATGCACAGGATGTGATCGTCAATTGGCGCAATAGTGCTGAAGGTGGAGATTATGATATGAGTCAATTGGCCAGTGGAGTATCTCATATATGGGGATGGAGTACGGATGGGACAATAGAGCCCGAAGTGGGCGCATCGATTGCCACACTTGATGATGGATGCAATATACTGTCCGGAGACTTTGTCAATGTTAGTAGAATCGTCGGAGGGGTCTGTGATGAAGGTTGTCACGCTCCACGAGATGTAAGAATCCAGTCTGTGGGGGGCAATCGATTTAAAGTCCGTTGGGACAAGGTCAAAGAGGCCATTGGTTATGTGATGGAGGTTGGATTTGAGGGCGCTCCGTTGTCATTTGCCACAGTTCCTGTACAACGCAATAGAGTGTTTATTACCGGCCCAAGTGGGAAGGTGATTGTAGTCAGAATCAAAGCTATATGCGCAGATGGCGAGATGTCTGAGTTCACCCGTGATTATCTGATTGACAATACAGGCAAGTCTGCAAGAGGCAAGACAAGAGATGGAATAAATAATGATGGCAAGATTGTAGTATCAGAATTTATAGTTTCTGAACTCGAACCTCTATACCCCAACCCGGCAGGTGATTTTATCAATGTTTGGTATGATGGCGAAGGACAAGTTGGAGATATGGTGATCTATGGACGTGATGGCCGAACACTTCTCCAGATTAAGTTGTCAGGAGATATTCAAGATCATAAGATAGATATTTCGAGTATTCCTCCGGGTATGTATTTCATGATGGTAAGAAATCAAAACGAAATATGGATGCAAGAGAAATTTGTGAAGTCTGATCGATATTAAGGTCTGTTAAAAGTTATTGATGGAGCATCTTGGATAACAAGATGCTCCTTTTTTTTTTGAACTTACAGTAGCTTAGAAAAGCATATTTTTTGCGTGATAGAATTGAGATTGTAAATGCGGAACGGAAGTATCTTATCACTTCTAGGGGCAGTACTATTTAGTACTAAGGCTATATTTGTAAAACTGGCCTATCGATATGATATTGATTCGGTATCGTTGTTGATGTTGCGGATGTTATTTTCGTTACCCATTTTTGTTGGGATCGCAATATGGGCACTCAATCAGCGAAAGGAAGGTGTTAGTCTGGTTCTTGCATCAAAATGGGAAATACTGATATACGGGTTGTTGGGCTACTATATCGCTAGCCTTTTGGATCTGGAAGGTTTGCAATATATAGATGCTAGTCTTGAACGGGTGATTATATTCATCTATCCAACACTTGTGGTTGTTCTTTCTATGATTTTTTTGCGAAAGCGTATAACTAAACTGCAAGGTGTGGCTATACTCACAACTTATGTCGGTGTAGTGATCGCTATGGCTGGACATCTACAGATCGAGTCATCTGACAATCTCATCTATGGCGTTCTGTTGATATCGGGAAGCGCTTTTATTTATGCGATCTATCTGATCGGCAGTGGGGAGGTAGCACCTCGCATGGGTACTAAAATTTATAATTCTGTGGCAATGATTGTTGCTTGCCTTGCCATATTGATGCACAATATGATTGTTCATGGATTCAATCTTATGAGCTTCGAGTGGCAAGTATATATTTATGCTTTGCTGATCAGTAGTATAGGTACTGTGATTCCTTCCTATCTCATGGTTGAAGGTGTACGTTTAATAGGGGCAAGCAAATCCAGTATTATCGGCACCATTGGCCCCATCTCTACCATTGTTTTAGCTGCCATAGTACTGGAAGAGCGAATCACTTTAGTCCAATGGATTGGTTCATTGATCGTAGTGGGGAGTGTTCTAATTGTAATGCTCACAAAGGATCGAATGATGAGTATTGAACCAGATAGTAAGAGGGATAAGGAATAGTAATGGTTACTTAAACTACAGAATCTATCACCAACAGACATCTCGTCAATGCATGTTTCCATGATGTGATATCAAGATCAAAAGTTGTTTTGATCTTGCTCTTATCCATAACGCTCCATAGAGGTCGAGGTGCTGGAGCTCCATATGCTTCTGTTGATGTCTCATGAACGGTACAAGAGATCTTACTTACGGAGAATATAGCTCGTGCAAAATCGGCCCAATTGGTCTGCCCAGCATTGCTGTAATTATAATGTTCTTTGACTCCGACATTGGTGTTTAGAACTTGTTGGATTATGTTCATGATGTCATGAGCCAGATCTCTGGCATATGTTGGTGCACCGATCTGATCTGCGACAATGGTGAGTTCCTCTCTTTGAGCACCTAAACGTAGCATTGTTTTGACAAAGTTGTTAGCATAGGATGAATACAACCAAGAGACTCTGATGTTGATCCATTCTACTGATGATTGCTCCAGCTCTTTTTCGCCAGCTCTCTTGCTCTTGCCATAAATACTTTTGGGCGTGCATAGATCTGTTTCTCTGATGGGATGATCCTGTACACTATGATAGACATAGTCGGTTGATATGTTGATTAGTTTTGTTCCCACTTCTTGGGCAGCCCTCACGAGATTTTGAACTGCATCACGATTGATTAGGTAGGCTTGGGAGTGTTCTTCTTCGGCCTTGTCAACGGCTGTATAAGCAGCGCAATGTATGCAGAATGAAGGTCGCCATTTGGAAAATATGTTTAGGACATCTTTTGGAGAGGTAACATCCATTGTATATCTGTTGGTAAACAGGATTTCGTATTCATCTTGATCCCTAGCCCAATGCCTCAACTCTTGTCCTAGTTGTCCATCAGAACCCGTTACGAGAATGACTGGTTTGGTAGGAGGAATGAACATAGGGTTAGAAGGATTTGTGATTTCCAAACACGGGAAGCACTTTGTCCTTCTCTGAGAGTTGGATAAGTGAAGTATTTATAGGCCACTGTATATTGAGGGTAGGGTCGTTGTAAATGATGCCACCTTCATCTTCTTTAGAGTAGTAGTTGTCACACTTATAGGCAAAGACAGCTTCCTCTGAGAGTACGACAAATCCATGTGCAAAACCCCGGGGAATGTATAATTGTTTTTTGTTTTCAGCCGTTAAGGTTATTCCGAACCACTTGCCATATGATTCAGAGTCAGGTCTTAGATCCACCGCTATATCATATATCTCACCGGTGATCGCTCGCACCAATTTGGCTTGTGCCATGTCCCCTCTCTGATAGTGCAATCCTCTTAGTACTCCTTTAGTGCTTTGGGATTCATTGTCTTGTACCCATGATTGGGTCGTCATTGTCTTTGGCCATTTGGATGCATTGTATGATTCGAAGAAATAACCCCGTGCATCAGTATATACCGTGGGCTCAATCACAAGGAGATCCGAGATGTCTGTTGCTATTATTTTCAATTATAATCTACTTTTCTCTAAAAAATACACTTATGGGCACACCTGTAAAATCATACCGTTCTCGGAGTTGATTCTCTAGGTAGTTGCGATAATTTTCTTTTACATGCTTCGGATGATTGCAAAAGAATGCAAACGCCGGATACTTAGTGGGTAGCTGAGTGACAAATTTTATCTTGATGATGCGTCCTCGGTGACTTGGAGGAGGAAATTTGGCCAACATCTCTTGAAGGGCTTCGTTCAAGACGGAAGTCTTTATTCTTCTGGTTTTATTGACATATACTTCTTCGATGAGATCTACGGCTTTGAATATTCGTTGTTTCTCTATAGCAGAAATAAACAAGATAGGAACATCCGTAAATGGAGCGATTTTTTCTTTTATCTTCTTTTCGAAATCTCGTGCCGTGTTGGTCTCCTTTTCAAATAAATCCCACTTGTTTACCAAAATGATGATGCCCCTCTTGCGTTTTTGTATCAGCGAAAAGATACTCATGTCTTGAGCTTCGATACCTTGCATAGCATCTATCATGAGTAGGCAGATATCTGCCACGTCTATGGATTTGATGGCTCGGATGACAGAGTAAAATTCCAAGTCTTCATGGACTTTCTTCTTCTTTCGGATGCCCGCAGTATCAATAAATATCATGTCCTTGCCATATTTGTTATACCTCGTGTGAATGGCATCACGGGTAGTACCAGCGATATCTGTTACGATATTGCGTTCCTCTCCCAACAGAGCATTGACAAAAGAAGATTTGCCTACATTGGGGCGACCCAAAATGGTTATCCGCGGTATATCCAATTGGTCAAACGGATTGTAATCTTCAGGCAGCAAATCGATCACTGCATCTAGCAGATCCCCTGTTCCACTACCATTGATGGATGACAAGAAGAATGTGTTGTCAAATCCTAGGCTCCAAAACTCATTGGCAGCGAGATATCTGGCATTGTTGTCCACCTTGTTGACAGCGACAACGATATTTTTTTGGACTTGCGCAACATATTGGCAACAGATTCGTCAAGATCTGTTATTCCGGTGGTTACATCTACCATAAAGATGATCACATCGGCTTCTTCGATAGCGATTTGCACCTGTGCACGAATAGCTGCCTCAAAGACATCTTCGCTATTGCTTACAAATCCACCCGTATCTACGATATTTACCTTGCGACCATTCCACTCCGTGTGTCCATATATACGATCTCTTGTGACACCGCTGATGTCATCAATGATAGCTTTGCGTTCTCCAATGAGGCGATTGAACAATGTTGATTTTCCGACATTAGGCCGGCCGACTATAGCGATGAGGTTTGACATATTATTTTTCTAGTGCAAATATCCATAAGATTTCAAAGAGCGCTCGTCATCGCGCCATTTCTCTTTGACTTTGACATACAATTCAAGATATACGTGTTCTTGCAAGAAGTCTTCGATGCCTTGTCGTGATAAAGTGCTGAGTTGTTTGATGCCTTGTCCTTTTTTTCCTATGATGATTGACTTTTGGGTCTTTCTACTTACGATGATGTCCGCTGCAATCCTTACGATCGGACCCTTGCGAGACTCCCCGGACTTAAATTCTGTAACTACAACTTCTGCCGAGTAAGGAATTTCCTGATGATAAAGTTCCAATATTTTTTCACGAATGATCTCCGAAACAAAGAATCTTTCGGATCTGTCACTGAATTGATCTTTGGGATAATAGGCTTGACCTTCCGGCAAATGCTCGATGATAAGCGACATTAATTCATCCGTACCTACCTTGTTGAGCGCTGAGATGGCAATGATTCTATCCACTTTAAGCTCATCGATCCACCAGTCTGTGAGTTGACTAATCTCTTTTGGAGAGGAGAGATCTATCTTATTGAGAATAAGAAAAAAAGGACATGAGACATTCTTTAGCTTTCTGGCGAGCGCCTCTGTTATTACTGGCGGTCGAGTGACATCCATCATGAGGAGAAGTATATCTGCATCCGATATCGCAGAGTATGCAAATGAGTTCATCGCCTCCTGCATCTTGTACCCGGGTTCATCTATTACTCCCGGCGTATCAGAAAAAACAATCTGGTAATCTTCTTCATTGACGATAGCTATGATGCGATGTCTTGTCGTTTGAGGTTTGTTTGTGATGATGGATAACTTCTCGCCAAGGAGGGCGTTGAGCAAGGTGGACTTACCGACATTGGGCGCTCCCATAATATTAACAAATCCTGATTTATGCTTCATGTAGTATCTATCTGTCTTTGAATGTATGCGTAAATCGCCTTGGGTCGAAATTTTTGCCAAGGCCAATCTTCTTCTAAATCATCTCCTAAGTAAATAAAATCATCAATGCGAGTCATGACCATCTCTTTAAATACATGATCTTGTAAATTGACCAGAAAAACCCACCCATTGGATTCGGTAAGATCCTCCCTCCATTCTTCGTAGTAACAGTCTTCATCTCCATGAAAGTTCAGTACATTGTCACACATAAAGATAAACTTACTTATCCCTTGCCGCAAAAGGCGATCCCCGATCTCTCTTTTCAAAAACATGATATCATTGTGTATAGCATCATTCCATTCACCAATCAATTCGATGATCGCATATCCTTCTTTATACTCCACATATAAGATCTTGAGATATAAAGTAGATGACCCCATATTGTCCCATTGTGGATGTATATAATAGTTGTATATTTTTTGAGAATATTGTAACTCGCTATAAGTTTGCCCAAAGAATGGAGAGCGATCATCCTCAGAAGCTATATATAAATCGCGCCATTTGTAGTAGGGCTCTATTCGGTGCATTGGAGGCTGATCTCTGTATTAATATGTGTCGCAATAGATAAAAACCATGATGTCGTTTAATTGCAAGATGCACAGATGCCATTGAGAATCACTTTGGCTTCCAGAACGACAAACTCCTGAGGAAGACTATAATGCAAGGACTCTATGGAATCATGAAGGCACAGTGTTGTGTTGCAAGAGGTACAATGAAAATGCGCATGTCGGTCATCGTGCTGTACCTGATTGCAGGAGTGTCCGCAGATAGCATATTTGGCAATTCCATTGATATCCGGTGTCTGGTGGATCAATCCCTTGACCTCAAATGATTTGAGCGTACGATACAAGGTTATTCTATCCCAATCGTCCAACTCCCTTTCGATTTCATTGTGCGATAGTGCTCTGCCTTCGTGTGCTCTAAAAATCCCAAGTACTTCTTTGCGAAAAGTGGTGTTGCGCAATCCATGATGCTTGAGCAATTGAACCAAAATATCGTCGTGTTCCTGATGTTTCGACATGTCACAAAAATACGGTAGATTGTCAATATCTGCTTTCATTTTATACAGATCAACACAAAAAAGTACTTCTTTGTTACTATTCAGGAGGGTGCTTTTGAGATAAAAAAAGGCAGTTTTTTCGTCAAATGACGCTTATTTTTTGAGGCATAGCAGCGCTACGGCGAAAAAAATAGCGGAAATATGACGGAAAAAGTGTCTTTTTTAGCCAAAATGACGCCTACCTGAATAGTAACACTTCTTTTAAAAACTTCTAAAGCTGTTTATTCGTTATTTTTGCATCATTGTTGCATTTGTATGATTAAAGCGCTCGGTAAGAAGATTGATATTATGGGCATGGTGTCATCCGGCATTTGTGCTATCCACTGTGCTGCATTTCCGTTGTTCATCTCACTGGGTCTATTGGGTGGTGCAACGACAGTATTGCATCATTCATTGGAGTTGGGTGTATTGCTCATATCGCTGGGATTGGCGTCATGGTCATCTTACAGGGGGTGGCGCATC
>JAJRXG010000045.1 GCA_024276375.1 Bacteroidota bacterium
GAAGCTTATGTTTCCGAAGTACTAAATGCATATGATGCAGCTGGTAGTGATGCAGATCGCTTGGATGTGGTAATTAAGGAAGCCTTTCTGGCCTCTTGGGGCAATGCAACTGAGACTTTTAACAGCTATCGGCGTACGGGAATGCCTAGAAATATTCAGCCGGGCATTGATCCTCAATCAATGCCTCCCGGCAACGAGGAATTTCCAAGATCTTTGCTTTACCCGGCTGTTCACGTAAACTTAAATGCTAACGTTGCTCAAAAAGCGAATCTTTTAATCCCCGTTTTTTGGGATAATGGCTCAGCTACACTGAGATAGATTGTTGAATATTAAAATGATTAAAATGAATAAAATTATAATTTTTGTTTTAACGCTCTTAGTGGTTTCTTCATGTGCTGACGAAAACGCAAAACCCATCATCACCTTTGATGATGCCGGAAAGGGAGCTTATGTAAAACTCATTGAGAAAGGGAATCAACTGATCAATTTATTTGATATTGATGGTTCTGTCTTTGTGTACTCTGTGGAGTTTGTTGACTTGGAGAAAGGAAATCTGATCTCTGAGTATAATCTGGATTTAACATTGCGGGACAATACTCCTGACAATGGAGTGAACGTTCAGAATGGCCCCTTGAGGTTGCGTTCTTTCTCTGCTTCAGAGTTTGAAACTACCGAGCGTGGGTTTAAAGGACTTTCCAATATTACATTTACTGCATCTGAGTTGATCGCTGCGGCCGGTGCTACGGCTGACCAACTTGGACCCGGTGATGTATTTATAGTCAATGGAAGCCTTGTGATGAATGATGGGCGGGTATTTGCCGGAGGCAATTCTTCAGCAGCGGTAAGAGGATCTGCATTTGCCGGATTTTTTGACTTCGCTTTGACGGCATCTTGTCCTTCTAACTTGGAAGGGTCTTATGCATATGAGACTACTGATATTTGGTGTGGTGGCACTTCCACTGGAAGTGTGGATATCATCGCCCTTGGTGGTGGATCTTATAGAATCAGTGACTGGTCTTTTGGTAGTTATGCTGTCTGCTATGGAGGTGGTGTTGCAGATTCCGGGGGATTGACTTTCAAGGATGTTTGTAATGAAGTATCTTATACGGGATTTGTTGATGTCTTTGGTGATACATGGACTTGGACTTCTTCAGTTGATGGAGACAGATGGACGATGACTTGGGAGAACACTTATGGCGAAGCAGCTACATCTACGATCATTAACAATGGTGGAGATTGGCCTTTTACACTTAAGTAAGTAAGAAGTAGAGTTTTCTCTACAATCTACATATCGAAAAAGCCGTATTTTGGAGTATTCTAAAATACGGCTTTTCTTGTATTAAAATATTTGTTTGATGGATCTGCGATATAGGTTTATGTTGAGTATTTTCGGGATGGTCTCATTCGTACTATCTTCTGAAGCACAAGAACCTACAATTGGGTTGATTTCGATTGATCGAGATAAGGTATATGAGGGATACAATTTGCTTTATCCGCTCAACCAGTCCAATGTCTATCTGATCAACAATTGCGGAGAGATTGTCCATATGTGGCCCGATGAGGAGATATATCGTCCCGGCAATTCTGCATATTTGCTACCCAATGGACATCTCATAAAGACCAAAAGAAGATTTGACGAAACGATCAATGATGCGATTTGGGCGGGTGGAGGAGGCTCTATCGTCGAATTGAGAGATTGGGATAACACCCTATTGAGTACATTTCAGCTCAATAATGACACCGCTCGTTTACATCATGATATTACCTTTACTTCAAGAGGGACTGTTCTGATGATCGTTTGGGAATCCATGTCGATGTCTGAAGCCCTTCAAGCTGGAAGAGATCCGCTACTACTTCCTCAAGGAAAGGTGTGGTCGGAGATGATCTTGGAATGGGATCCATTGATCGATTCCATAGTTTGGGAGTGGCATGCTTGGGATCATTTGATTCAAGATTTTGACTCAAGACAGAACAACTTTGGTGTCATTGGGGATCATCCTGAGTTGATCGATGTAAACTTTGATGAGCACGGGGGGCATCCGGATTGGTTGCATATAAATTCTATTGATTACAATGAGGTCTTAGATCAGATCATACTAAGTGTTCCATACTTCAATGAATTTTGGATTATAGACCATAGCACTACAACTGAGGAGGCCCGTGGACACACCGGAGGGCAATCCGGAGTCGGAGGTGATTTGATTTTTCGATGGGGCAATCCTAGGGCCTATGATAAACCCGGCGTTCAGCAATTATTTTTTCAACACGACGTACACTGGGTTGATCGGTTGGCAACCAAAGATGACGATCGTTTTGGTTGGATAGCATTGTTCAACAATAGAGTTCGTGAAGATCTGTCCACTGCCAATACTTTGGTCTTAGACTGGGATATGTCGAGGAACAAGTATGTACAAGATAATAATGATCTGTTTATGCCGTTGGACTTCAACAAGACTTATGTCCATCCTACTGATGACCCAAGGAGTGTCTCCAATAGTGTATCTAGTGCCCAATTGTTGCCTAATGGTAACATGTTGATCTGCTCCGGTCAATGGGGTTACAATTATGAAATAAATCCGGACAATGAATTGGTCTGGGAGTATATCACTCCTATCATCAGGGGACAACGAGGGGTACAAGGAGATACTACCTTGTCTGTCAATACCAATTTTACGTTTAGAATTGAGCGCTATTCAAGAGATTACGGTGTGCTGTCTGAAAAAGATCTGTTTCCTCAGGGATATATCGAAATTAATCCGGATGAATCTATCTGTGAAGAGTTCATTACTAGCACGGTGGAGATTGATCACGCTGGGGTCTCATTGATGCCTAATCCAGCAACAGATTTCCTGACTGTAACTTCATTAAATGCTTTACGGGGCGTAGTACATATTGTTGATTTATCAGGGCGCGTTGTACTAAGCCAATCTTTGATGGATTATGAAACCAGTTTTGATATATCTATGCTTGAGAACGGTATTTATTTTTTAAAATATGAAAATGGAAGCACCTATAAATTTATCAAAGTATAGTCATTTGGGGCTAAACGGATACATGGCTTTTATCTGTCTTCTACTATTGATGATTCTAAGTTCATGTAGGAGTCCTAAGGACGATGATCAGACAGGCAAATCACCGGTTTTTGAAAAAATACAAGGAAGCCAGAGTGGGATCACGTTCAACAATAAGATTGTTGCCAATGTAGCCACTAAAGAGAATCTCTTAGATTACGATTATTTTTACAATGGTGCAGGTGTCGGAGTGATAGACATCAACAATGATGGTCTTCA
>JAJRXG010000413.1 GCA_024276375.1 Bacteroidota bacterium
GGGTCTACCCAAGCCACTTTGCTTTTTTTTGTATAGGTATCTCAAATTTGCTTCATCCCTAAGGCGTGATACTATTGTCAGCTCTGTTTGTTCGCATAGTGGGTTTATAAAATTACTCTTCGAAAAATAACCATCTACTACCAATACATCGCTCAGGTTGTATAGGGATGTAGCTCTCTCAATGATCACAGAAGCATAATAGTCAACTAGGGTCATGTCTTCATAGTCTCCTTTGAGTTTGGCCGGTGTTTGCACAGCCTCAATATGGTAAGCCGTATGTTGATTCATATCTACAGCTGCTATACCACCTATTTCCAGTCCCTTCTTGAGTCGAGAGGCACACCCAGAATAAAACATGCCCAATTCTGGAGTCTTAGAGCCACTTTTTGGATATATAGGATGGATCAAATACCAGTATCATATCTCCACTGCTGACTTGCTCAATGAGAGAGGTATTGAATGAAAGAAAATCAAAAATCTTATTGAAATTATTCCGATAAGTTTGTTCGTGGTATTGACCTTTCCTTCCCATTTGTAAGAAATTAAACCTTCCATGAATAGTCAAACTAAGCATCAGAATGTGCTTCATAAATCGATGTTGCCATTTTGTCAAATGCACCATATTTTATAATATTGAGCTTATGAGGCTTTGGCCTCTGGTAAATTCGTCAGGAGCTTTCATTTTTCACGTTTTAGAAAACAACTGCTTTGGGATTCCCAAAGATACGCATTTACCTTTTTATATTATGTATTTTCTTAATATGTTGTCAGATTTCTTCACGGACTATTGTTACAATTATGAATATGAAAAAGACAGTAAAAGGACAAAGAAGTTCGGTACTGATACATTTCTATACTGTTCCTTTAGTTCTTGTTGTGATATCCAATTTGCTCTTTCAACTTTGTCCGCTTACGATTTAAGTGATTACTCATTTCTAGGAAATTTGATCCAGTTATTTTTCACCGCGTTTGATGTGATTACTCTCATAAACAACTAAAATATACTTTATTTTTCCCATGTTAGTGACTTGACTTTCTATTATTTATGAAAAGCATACTTGCAAAAATTCCGCTGAATTTTTGCAGCCAGATCTCCTGAAATTCGGTTGAAATTTTATTTCTCCTTAGTAATTAATTTATTTCTTAAAACTAAATATGTTACTATTCAGGAGGGTGCTTTTGAGATAAAAAAAAGGCAATTTTTTCGTCAGATGACGCTTATTTTTTGAGGCATAGCAGCGCTACGGCGAAAAAAATAGCGGAAATATGACGGGGAAAGTGTTTTTTTTTAGCCAAAATGACGCCTACCTGAATAGTAACCTAAATATAGAATTGAACCCAAAAGAGGAAAAAATATAACAACTAATAGGTAAATAGTATTCATAAATGGTCTTTTAAATCTTGACCTAGTGATGTCAATTATTGCCCAAAACCATAATGCAATTCCTAAAGAACTTGCTCCGATTATAACATTTTCATCCATAATGGCTTTCTATTTGAGTACAACAGCTCTATACCCTCACGCGTTCCACATAGTGCGCCATAACCGCTAGTAAAAAATAAAATACCAAAGCAGATACTGTCAAAGAGACAAGATCATGATTGGGTGGCAATACGTACAGATTTAGGAAATTCAGACCGATGAGGAAAATCACAAACGCCAAACTCAGATACTTCCCTTTTTTACTATTGGATTGGGTCTTGATCATGTAATAGTACCAACTCAATACTAACAGTAGTCCTTCGATCCCAAAGGTCATCTCCTTACTATGCCACAATCCAAAGCCAAACTTAGGTTCTCCACAAATAAGTGGTAGATCCGGTGTGTGTACAATCAGATCGGCAAACCAATGGGACAAAACTCCCAGTGCCATAACAATCGCAATGGTCTTGCGATTGGTCTGCTTTTTGGCATAAAACAGGTAGTACAAACAATAGAATATTAGTGCCCACACCACAGTTCCAAGGAGGCCATGGGTATATGGATAGTGATCCATATTAAAATCATTGACTGCTGTAAACCCTTCAACAAACTTTAGATTTTCGACCCCTGCAACAGCCAGTGGAAAAAACAGTATATCCACAAACTGGGTAGCAATGAAAAGCATGGCAAGTGATGCGGTTTTCTCCTTCCCTTTTAAGGCGAAAGCAGCGGCATAGTGTCCTACAAACATAGTGAAGAGATTTTGTTGTCATTAAGTAGAGAAATGCGATAAATATAGATATTTATGTTGTACTCAACACATCATGGTGTCGCGATTGTGCAAATCAGCCAGTCACACATCATATACCTTTAATCATGAACAGCGGGCTACTTTTGTAGATGATGTGTCCTGATGACAGAAAATGGATCAGCTGATAAGAACATTTTGAAATGCATCATATCTCCATAATTTGAATTAGGTAAATGGTACAACTAGTTATAATTTGTCTCCATGGGATACGATCTTTAGTAACCCTTTTCGATACGTTTGTATAATTTAGCTAGAGAATCAATCATCTGAATTGGACTTGATAAAATATTGTAGTGATTATTGCCAAACATTTGCGGTAAGTAATATTTTGCTTGCTCTTCAATGGCCAAAGCAAAGTTGCTGATACCGTGTGTATTCATTTCTCTCAAGGCTTGCTTGATATCCATGATGCCGTACTTTCCCTCATATCGATCATAATCATTAGGCTTGCCATCAGAAAGAAGGATAATCCACTTCTTGCGCATCGATCTCTTATTGATCAATGTTGTAGCATGTCGCAATGCCGGGCCGATGCGCGTATAGCCAGCGGGTTGAATGGCACCGATCTTAAGTTTGGCCGTATTCCAAGATTCATCAAATGATTTTAGCGTGATGTAGGAGCTATTGTTACGTGTTTTGGAATAGAAGCCATCAATCTGAAAGTCCACCATATTCTCATCCAACACCTCTCCAAATAAAATGGAAACCTGCTTCTCTACATCAATGATTCTATTGCCTTTAGAATAACCATCACTAGATAAACTCAAATCAAGAAGATACAAAATAGATAGTTCTTTTCGCTTCTTACGTCGAGACATGTAGATTCGTTCGTCAGGAGTTTGGCCTGCTTTCAAATCCGCATACATATCCGTAACGGCATCAATATCTATAAGTGCTCCATTGGACAGTCTGCGTACGACCTTCCTGTCATTGTTCATTCGCGCAAAGATTTTTTGCAATTTTAGGAGTACAGATCGATTGTGCGATATGGTTTGGGTATAGTACTCTCCATCAGTCTTCAATAATTTTTTGTGATATAATTTACAATATGCATTATGATATTTTCGCCTTTTATAATCCCATTCGGGGTATAGGTGATGAAACCCGACATCCGCCATAACAGCACTTTCAGCAATCGATGCATTGCTGACAAACTTGGCCTTATAGACAGAATGAACAGGATTGTCCACACGGACTACTTTACTGAGATTGAATTCATCCAGAGCGTCTGATTCTTGATCTAGATTGTCGTCCCCATCAAAATCCCGCCACACATCGGAATGCTCATCAATTGTTTCGACTTTCTCAAAATTATGTGTGAGAACATAATCTTCTTGAGCTTTCCGATCAACTTGAACAACTTCGATTTCATCTGCTTGTTTGGCTTCAATCTCAGTAGTTATTTTCTCTGATTCTTGAACAGATTGAGACTTTTGATTGATGTGCTCGAGCTGTCGGCTACGGTCAAACTCTAGGTCGCTTTGCATCCATCTCCCATACAGCCATGTTAAATCCTGCGTATTTTGTGTTGACTCTACAGTATCAATTGGCCAAGATGCAAGTAACTCCGCATGTATTTCTCTCAAGGCGGGGTATGTATCAAACAAGACTTCCAGTACTTTTTGGGAGTTATCTAAAGCATTTTTTTGGGATTCAGCAACAGTCCTTGTCTCACCTTGCCGCCAATTGAGATTTAACTCCCTCTGAACCGACAGATAAAATACTCGAAACACATAAAGATTGATATTGTACTGAGTTGTGGAAAACAAGGCGATAGACTCAGGCAAGAAAAACACCTTATTTTTCCAACCACCTTCTCTCTCAGAGGCCATTATATCAATTGCTTCACCCGTCAGAGCGCTAGCCATGATGTAGAGCTTAGCGACGATATCTTCCAAGTTTACTCGACTCGGAGCATCATATGCTTGATTTTTTTTTCTTCGTTTGAAGTAGTTGCTAATGTGTTTGAATATCAGTTGGTCTAGTTCCATAGTATTGATTCGTCAAGATCATATGCAAGTACTGCTCAGATCATGAGATTGACAAGATCTTTAAGTGCCTCAAGTGTATCGGGATCATCGGTAAGAGGTTCGACGACAGCAACTTCAACTGACAATCTTTTTGGGAGGCCTGTCCAAATCAATTTGGCGGCGTCCACGAGCAATCGGGTTGAAACAGTTTCAGCCAATCCCAGTTCTGTAAGGTTTCTAATTTTCTCTGCTATTTTAACGAGTTTTAATGCTATTGGAATGTCGATCCCTGATTCTACAGCGACTATTTCTGCTTCCAATTGCCGATCCGGATAGTCAAAAGTCAAAGCCACAAAACGCTGTCTTGTAGAGGGCTTCAATTCCTTAAACCCTTTCTGATATCCCGGATTGAAAGAGGCAACAAACATAAAATCTTCATGGGCAATTACCTCTTTACCAAGTTTGTCTAAATACAAGGACCTTCTAAAGTCAGTCAAGGGATGTATCGCTACGATGACATCAGGACGTGCTTCAGCAATCTCATCCATATATAGAATAGCACCTTCTTTCAATGCTCTAGTTAGTGGTCCATCTTGCCAAATGGTCTCTGCTCCCTTTATAATATATCGGCCGATGAGATCGGTAGAAGACGTCTCTTCATGACAGGCTATTGTGATGATTGGTTTATTGAGTTTATAAGCCATATATTCAACAAATCTGGACTTACCTGTTCCTGTTGGCCCTTTTAAAAGTAAAGGCAATTTGTTCTGAAAAGCATGCTCAAATACCTCTTCCTCCTTGCCAACCGACTTATAAAATGGTTTGTTTATTCTCTCCATATTTTATATTTTACTGAAAAAAATGGCCAAGCTCATAAAGATACTTGGCCACCCTATCGTCAAAAAATCATTTTCTATTGTACTACATGTCACAGATCTAAGCAAGCAAAGGTTCAAACTCCGGCGCATCGTTTAACGCATCGTCAGAGGGCAATCCAAAACTAAAGAAGTTGCCTATAAAAAATCCAATACCTATTGTAAATACAGTAGCCGCAATAATGAGAACGAAGAAATGCGCTTTGGTCTCTTCGGCGGCAACCATAAATTCGTATCCGGCTATTCTTTCGAGATATACTTGAGCTACACCCGCTGCAGCAAATGCCATAGTCATACCCAACATACCTATATTTGAAAACCAAAAAGCCAAATGTCCATTGCGATTGTCATATATTTTTCTACCTGTCATCAAGGGCATCGAATAGGACATAATGGCCAAAACTAATGAAGCATAGGCTCCCCAAAATGCAAGGTGTCCATGCATGGCAGTGATCAATGTGCCATGGGTGTATAGATTTACGCCTGGCAATGTATGCGCCAAACCAAGCAATCCTGCTCCCAAAAAAGAGACAATAGCCGTACTCATCGTCCAATATAGCGCCAATTTATTGGGATGGCTTTTATTGCCTTTGCGATACATCTGAACGGCAAATATGGTCATCCCTAAAAATGCCAATGGCTCCAGTGCAGAAAATATACCTCCTACCAATAACCAGTAATCAGGCCCTCCTGTATAATAATAATGGTGTCCCGTGCCCAAGATCCCGGAAAGAAAAGTCAATCCCACAATTACATACAACCACTTTTCAATTACTTCTCTATCCACTCCAGTTAATTTGATCAGTAGAAAAGACAGAATTCCACCCATAATCAATTCCCAAACACCTTCTACCCAAAGGTGAACGACCCACCATCTCATGAATGAATCCACAGATATATTGTCAAAATATACCATCCCCGGCAAGTAAAGCAATGCCAAAAATACCAAACCCATCGTTAAGACCCATGCCGTAGTGGTCTGCTTCTTGCCTTTGAACAATGTCATTAAGATGATAACCAAAAATAGAATCACGTTGATGGCAACCAAAAAATCCAATGGACGGGGTATCTCTAAAAACTTCCTTCCTTCCCACCAACCAACATGGAACCCCGCAACTGCCACAACACCAACTATTGCAAGACTCCAAAACTGTAATTTTGCCAATGGAACAGACCACAATTCAGTGTCCGATTCATCCGGAATGATATAGTATGCAGCGCCCATAAACCCAGATATGATCCAAACAACCAACAGGTTTTTATGTGTTGCAGTAGCGGCATTAAATGGAATCCACTCGTGCAATACATCGTATCCCATATGAGCAAACCCCATAATAAATCCATAAACAATCTGAAGACTCAGAAGTAACATACTGAGGGCGAAAAAATGATAAGCTATTTTTTGTGAAGTAAATTTCATCTTGGAATATTTTCTATGTTATAAAATAATACTGCTACTCTCCAATACTTGGTTCTGCAGGAAATCCATTGAGATAGACATTGTCCATCCATTCAAAAAAAGAAATAATATCATCTACTTCTTCCGTCGTAAAATCATACTCGACCATCTTCCGTCCTCTCGGACCCCAGCCTCCATTCTTAGCGTTAAGAACTGTCCTGATATAGTTTTCTCCTTTTCGAGAATATACCCTCGTCAACTCAGGTGCGTAGTACGCTCCTTCTCCCATAATAGTATGACAGCCCATACAGTTGTTTTGATCCCAAAGCAATTTGCCATGTTTTACGGAATCCGTGATGTTGTCCGCATTCGTGTTTTGGGGAATCCCAACGGTCAACGAGTTCACCGTCATCCCTACAAAAATTAGGAAAAACAATACGGTTCCTCCAATAAAAAAGGCTTTGGCTTGTTTTTTAGTTAACATATTTTTATGATTTTTGTACTCAAAATTATTTTGTATTCAAGTTTGTAATTCCTCCTCAGAGTTAAATGGAAACAATTGCCGTTGAACGCTACGACCTCATAGTATCCGAGAACATAGTTACGCTTAGAAAATTGATATATTGATGATCTATGTCAGATGTCCATATGATTCAAATCAATGACCCCATTCTTCAGATACATGAAACTACAGTATATGTATATCGTGCATAAAACAGCATTCCGCAATGATATTGTACTGGCCTAAACAGATATTTATAGTTATGATTTCACAAGTTCCAATATCTTATTGACCGTCAACTCATTGTCAACACCAAGTCCTTCTTGTTGGTGATGTAACACACCTCCTTGATCAAAAACACTAATAATATTTGAGTGTGAAAAATCCATAGGAGATATTTGCTTGTATTTTACAGATAAAACATTGGAGAACTCTCTGACATCATCCATTGATCCTTGCAGAAAAACCCACTCCTCGCTATCCATTTGGTTCATCACAGAAAACTCCTTCAATCGTTCAGGTGTATCGGTCTTGGGGTCTATGCTTATAAAGACGTATTTGACGGCTGGATCATCTACTCTGTCATGAATACTCCGCATGTCCGCAACGAGACGAGGACATGCTGCTTTGCAGCTGGTGTAAATCATAACAAAAACAAGTACATCTCCCTTTAAATCTTTCAAATTGAGGGTTTCATTGTTCTGAGTTTTCCATTCAGAAGTGAGATTAAAAATAGATTCATCGGATAGGTCACCATCAGCTGCTATCATCCGATCAACTGTACCATCAACCGGTGCCAGATCCATCTTACAGACAGGACAAGACCCCTCTTTTGTATAAGTCCTATGGCCTTCACATTTCATCGGACACTGATATGCTGTGTTCATAAGAATGGTATCGGATTGATGTTTACAAGATACGGTGAGCAATCCCAATGTCAAAAAGAAACCCGTTATGGAAGAATAAAAAATGCTCTTCATTTCTATCGAATTTTCTCGCTCACATCGGAAATAGATTGAGCGCAACGAAAGCCTAAGTTTTGGATGGCATAATTGGCCTTGACGCTTCCTCTAAACGCATAGCGCATAAAGGCCGCATAGTCCATCAAATTGGTTGCATTGATGGTGGCGCTTCCACAGAATAAATTTCTTTCTGTATCAACATCTTGCCGCGACTCTCCAGAAATCAATACCGCGTTAAAATCACTTGTCCATTCCCAAACTAAACCATGCATATCATATATACCCCAATAATTTTTGTAAGTACTACCGACCTCATTTTTGTATGGTTTATAAATTTCATAGCCGGCGATAATGCGGCGATTGAACACACTGTCCTTTTGAGCGTTTGCTTTGGTTTCACTTGCCATTGCAACATACTCCCATTCATCCAAAGTCGGGAGTCGTTTTCCAATATCCTTACAATATGCTTTGGCGGCAAACCATGAAACGGACGATATTGGTGCATTGGGTGATATCCAATCTCCAATTACGGAATCACTTTTCCATTTTGTCAAATATCCCTTATCTGCAAATATCCGTTTTGCCTTACTTCGCTGCCACCTAGGATTGCGCTTAACAAAATCTAAGAACTGTGCTTGCGTTACGGGATAGACATCCATCATAAAATCCTCAACCAGAACCCCCATCGAATCTACACCGTATAGGGGGACAAATGTCCCCCCAACGATTTTCCTCATTTGTTGTGTTTGTTGTGAGACTCCTTCACAGCAAATCATCATGAAAATTAGTATAAAAACTGACTTGAACTCACTTAACATTCTATGCAGCATTCAGGATTGATTCCTCCAATTTTATGGCCTTTGGAAATAAAATATTGTTTTCCAAGTGAATATGTTGAAACAAATCATCTTGAAATTCGAAAAGCTTGGCATACAATGCTCTGAAAGTATTGCAAGCATCACTTGGTGGGCTAAACTGATTGCTCAAACTGGCAATTTTATTAATTATTGCTCCAGCAGTATCATGTTCCGCCTCCATCATTCGGATGGGATTGTTGACAGTTCCAAAATGAGGTGCGCCAATGCTATCCCCCGATTGAGTTGTTTGAAATAATTTCTTAACAAAAGGAAACAATACTTTTTCTTCCTTCATCATGTGTGACTCCAATTCTGAGGCCAAGTCAACAAATAATTTATTGATTTGCACGACTTCAGTATAGTGGTGTCCATGAACTTTAGCCACTTTGGCAGCATAAACCAAAATTAAAGGAATCGCCTCTTTGACATATGTATGGTGTTTATCAACTATATAATCAACAAGTCTATTAAGATCCCATGAGTTAAAATCCCGTTCTTCCACTTTAACAGTATCAAGATTATAAATTTGTTGTTTAAGGACTTCATAGTCGATATTTTTTCTTTTACAAATATCACTAACGAGAACTTGTCCACCACAACAGAAGTCGATTCCATTTTTCTTGAAAATATCTGCGGTTTTTATATTACTTGTTACCACTTCGGCAACAGTCATTTTATCTATGTTGTTCATTATAATACCTTTTGATGATACGATTTAGTTTCTTATTTTCTTAACCATTGCCGGTGTTACAACAGATTTGTTGTTATCCCAACTATTGTAAATGTATGTCAGTACATTGGCGACCTCTTCATCTGTGAGCATTTGAGCCGTCATTACACTGTTATACTTTTTGCCATTGACAGTTATTTCACCCGTTTTTCCTTTCAATACGATACTAATAGATCGATTGACATTGGCATTTAAGTAATCAGAATTGGCAAGCGGAGGAAATGCATTGGCGATACCTTGACCCTCGGCCTGATGGCATGCTAGACAAGTTTTAGCATAGACTTGTTTCCCCATTTCGATTTGACGATCGACTGTAGAGGCTTTCTCCGCTTTGGGAGCAGGACCGGTACCTGGCATACTTTGTATCGCACCGCCTTCCGGGAGGTAAATACCTTCGATTTGTGTGCCCGAATAAATGGTTTTATTGTCGTCGCCTGCCACTTTGATCATACCCAATGCCCCCTTGTTGAATGCGCGAAAAATAGAATGATCTACAATTATAAAAGTACCGGGAACATCTACTTTAAACTCGACTATGGCCGCACCTCCTGCGGGTATTAAAGTGGTCTGTACATTTTCATTGACCATCGAACCCGCTTCAATACTGACCTTGTCAAATATCTCTCCGATCACATGAAAAGAAGATACTAAGTTAGGGCCTCCATTGCCGACAAATAGTCGTACCGTTTCGCCAACTTTGGCTGTAATCGCATTGTCTCCAGTCAATGCTCCAACCTTGCCATTGAATACGACATAATCCGCATCTTCATCAATCGCTTTTTGCATATCAAATGGTTGTAATCCCGGTTCTCCATAATTGCCCTTGGTATAGAAGTCTCCTTGCATGATGTAGTATTCTTTATCAACTTCAGGCAATCCCCCTGCAGGTTCTACTAATATCAGTCCATACATTCCATTGGCGATATGCATACCTACCGGTGCTGTGGCGCAATGATAAACATACAATCCCGGATTCAATGTTTTAAATGAAAAGGTCACTTCATGTCCGGGTGCAACAAAAGACGAAGTGGCTCCACCTCCCGGGCCGGTAACGGCATGAAGGTCAATGTTGTGTGGCAGCTTATTGTCGGGGTGGTTTTTGAGCGTAAACTCAACTTCATCTCCAACTCGTGTGCGTATAAAACTACCGGGTACAGAACCGCCAAAAGTCCAATATACATACTTTACACCATCTGACATCTCGGCTTCTTTCTCCAAAATGACCATATTGACTTTTACTTTCTTGGCAGAACGATGACCAATGGGCGCTGGTACATTGGGTGGTGCCGTAAGTTCAGCTTCTAAATCACCAGATACCGGGATGAGACTGGTATCCAACATCGGCTTTCCACTATCGCCCTCTGTACATGAACTAAAAATGATTCCCACTCCTATGGATAGCAGGATTATACCTAAAATTTGCTTGATATATTTCATAATTCCAATTGATAAGTTATAATAATAATTGATTCATTCTGATTCTATAAACTTAGGTTTGATTGTAATCATCATCCACCCCCAAGTATTGCTTTGGTCAAATTGTCCTTGTCCACTTGCGTTTTGCGTTCCTTTTAGATATGCCAAGGTTTCAGTGTCCGCCATAACAGAATATCCCGCTTTCAAACCAACTCCCTTAGATAGTTGAAAACCCAGTGTAAAGTCAACCTCAGTCCCCAAATAGTCGTCCATTATATAGTCCGTATATTTGTTGCTTTGAATGACTGTCAGTTCATTGGGATTGGAATTAGTAATCGCTTGATTATATCTGAATCCATCCCATACATTTTCTGCCGAAGAGAAGAAATGTACATCCATCCCCACCCAATACTTGCCGGGATTATATTTCAATTTAAAATACAAATCATTGAGGCCTACACTTCCGATATAATTTCCTACATAAAAATAATCCATATAGCCATTGAATTTATGATTGGTACCATAGAATGGATTAAATGCTCGGTTTGTCTTTTTAGTACCTTCCGGATCAGTCTGACTATTGCCACTTAGGTATTCGTATCCCAGCGTGCCGGAAAATTGCTCCGTGATATTATATCCCACATCCAATCTTAAATCCAACGCTTGCACGCCTCTATCAAAAGCTCTATTTTGATTGTCATAGTATATTTTATCCCTGTTCCCTTCCTTTCCAGATTGAAAATAGACGTTAAACAACATGGACAACTTATTTTTTTTGTAAGTAATGTGCGTACCTATGGTCTGACTGTAATTATCTTTATAAGATATCGAATCTAGGGAACCAATATTCGCTATATCCCGATCCAACACCTTTTGCTCCTTGCCATTATTTAGAAATAACAGACTAACATTCAAGGCATCAGAAAATCGTTTGTTAAACCAAAAATATTGAAAAGCTTTATAGCTTCCTCGGTAAGCATCTGTTCCTGTCAATCGCGCTTGATCTTGGTTATACGCCACCGCAAAATGTCCATCAAATCCATTGTCCGAGTATTTAAAAATGACAGCATCATGACTACGAGCTTGAGAAGTCCAGCCTACATTTCCAAATATCCTATGATCATTTAATATAATCTCTTGTCTTCCAAATTTTATTTTCCATTTGTCTGACAATATCGTCTCCGCCCATGCTTCGTGAAGGGAAAAATAGGATCCATTGCCATTGATCTTGTTGAGTGTGTTGATTAATTGTGGCTGACTACCCCAGATTAAAATATCCTGAATGGATATCTTAAAATTGTACCCTTCAGATTTATAGCCTATGTTGAGTCTTGTACGCTGTTCGGTAAAGGCGGCATTGGTATCGGTAGGTTTAAAAACATTCTTATATCCGTGCCGATATTCAAAACGGGGTCGTATCTCACCATCTAAAGTAAATTGCGCTTTGAGGACAACGCCTGAAAACGAGATCATGATAACTAAATACATGCTCCTTAGGCAAAATACTTTATGGCTAACCATGACACATATTATTTTGTGCAATAGTAATTATAGATCGAATCCCTTCTTATGACATGAGTCATCTACCCAAGTGATCCTTATCACTCGACCATTCATTTGCCCCTATGATTAGAAATGAATATTTTACAACTAATACAGAACGCTATTAACTATTGAGTCAGTATGAAATTTAAATATGAGGGTAGAAAACCAATACACCCACTACAAATGCAGTGATCGCACTTACCAAAACTGCTGCAGCTGCAATATCTTTGATAACCCCAATGCGCAAATCATGCTCTCCGTTAAGGTAATCACAGATATGCTCTACTGCCGTGTTCAACAACTCTGTAACGATCACCAATCCTGCAACTAAAGTGATTGAAATCCACTCCCACGGTGATAGATCTACATATAGCCCCAACGCTCCAACACCCAATAGTGCGAGCATATGAATTCTAAAATTGGGTTCTTCTTTAAACGCAACTTTCAATCCAACTATAGCGTATCCGAATGATCTCATTCTATTCTTCATCATCATTAGTTCTGATATCGAGGTCTCCCCCAATTGTTTTAGTTTCTATCGTGAATGCTTCCTTCCCTAAGTCTCAAAAATCCACCCTTTCTATCCCGTATTACTGCCAACACTTCAGAAACTATTGACAGGGCAATTTCCTCAGGATTCTCAGCACCAATATCCAGTCCAATAGGGGCGTAAATATTATCCATCCGAGACAAATCGACCCCCATACCTTCTTTATCAAGCTCAACTTGCATTTTGTCCGTTCTGCTCCTCGGACCCAAAATTCCAATATATGTTATGTCCTTAGTAACAAAATGCTTTAACAGTTTGAAATCAGTTTTATAATCATGGGACATGAGAATGACGACGCTATACGTGTCGATTGCAATATCTCGTATCTCACCAAGTGAATATACAGCATGTGCCGAGCGAAAAATATCTTTTGCCATTTTTCTCTTTTGACCGCCGACATGAACTTCCCACCCCAATTCACCTACGATACCTACAAGTGCACTGATATCATAGTTATCTCCGATACATATCA
>JAJRXG010000414.1 GCA_024276375.1 Bacteroidota bacterium
AATATTTATTGTCAAACAAAAAAAATACAGTTATGAAGAATTATTTTGGTTTTATGCTATTGTTATCCGTTATGTTACTTATGTCATGCGGTGGAAATGATCTGGCCAGTTGTACGGCACAATCATTTAACGAGAGGGTCAATGAGACGATCCAGGAATTGAATAGTAAGATCCAGACATATGCCCAAGATCCTACACCTGAGAAATGCAATGACTACAAAGAGGCTGCCAATAAGTATCTTGATGCCGTTGAAGGATTCAGAGGGTGTGCAGGTATCTCTCAAACCGATTATGAACTAGCGCTCTCCAATGCGAGAGATGCTGTATCAGGGATAATGTGTAATTAGACATAGAGGGAGGTTCTATTTTTCAATGCGCTTGGAGCTACCAATTCCAAGCGCATTGTTGTTTGGATGCTTTTTTTTACACCTATTAGGCACCCAGTCTGAGTAGTTGCGATTTACTTTTTGATGAAACGAACTTCAGATATTTTTCCATTGGCAACTTTATATATGGCGATGGCTTCAATGATGTGCCCATTCGCAAACCCCATAACTCTTTCTTGATCAATGACCGTATTGCCCAAGATCATTCGATTGATCAATTGGCAATGCAATGCGGGGACTTCTTCAAACAATCGAGCATAGCGTGACCGCATTTCTTCTTTGGACTGTGCCCACAATGCATCACTGTAGTCATAGAGTCGAACATCCTCTGCATATGGATACAAAAATGCTTCCAGATCCCCTGTGTTGTAAGCGTTGAGTTGCATCTGAACCAGATCGGCGGGGCTTGTAGATACGATCTCTTGGGGTATCAATAACTGTCCGCCTTTGATGATGGAAGCGATATTCTTGAGTGCATTGAGATCGTGAAGTGGATTGGAATTGAGGATGACGAGATCTGCTATTTTTCCTATTTGGATACTACCGATGGCGTTGTCTTTGGCCAGAACCTTAGCACCATTGATTGTAGAAGCTTTCAGGATTTGTAAGTTGGTCAACCCGGCTTGGTGCATTTGGTATATTTCATCGTAGTAGGATGATCCATGCATGGTACCGATATTGCCGGCATCAGTACCTGTAGCCACCGTGATATTATGATCTATCAGGATTTTGAGATTGCCGGCTTTAATACTATCCATCACATGATCTTCACTTGCCATGCGATCGTAGTAGAATGCATATAAGCTCAGTTGGGGTTCATCTTTGAGATGATGGACATCATAGAGAGAACCCAATGGTATAGGCGGTGCATACCGAAGATCTTCGGGACTTGCCTTAAATGTTTGACCGAAGACCTTAGTATAGTTTCCACTTACGACGAGGGTAGGGATGTATATCACATTGTTGGCGCCTAGCATCTGGATGAAGTCTTCATCTATGGGTTCGGCCACACTATGGACTAGGATATCTGCTCCCGCTTTGATGGCTAGTTTGGCGGTATTGAGTTGGGTAGCATGAACTGCCACTTTAAGGGCATGTCGATGACTCTCTGATATAACGGCTTCGATGATATCATAGGTAGATTCTGCACTCTGATTGGGGAGGGAGATATACCATATCTTAATAAAGTCGGGTTTATGCTCGAGTTGATCTTGTACCAATCGGATCGCTTCTTGCTTGTTATGAGCTTTAATGATAGGGGGATCATGAATCTCAAATTCCTTGGGTTGATAGGTAGAGATGAGTGGCCCTGTAATCCATAGGTTGGGGTGTAGAGTGGATCCTCTTAGGCTGTCCCTTAAATGCATATTATACGTTGGTCCACCTAGATCAATGACCGTTGTTATACCGATACTTAAGTACCTTGATAGTATGTCGGCAGCATTGTCTTTTAACCATTGGATTTCGGATTTGTAACTGTGTAAATGGGTGAGGTCGATGGCATCCGGCCTTGTGTATAGGCCACCGGATTGAAACAGATGAATGTGTGCATCTATCAATCCCGGGATCAGCCATTGGCCGGAGAGATCTTGTACTATCTCTCCTCTGGAGGATGGGATGGCAGACTGAATATCCTTGATGATACCATCTTCTATGTATATATCTCCTTGAACAAATCGACCTTGATCTATATCCAAGTAATTGCAATTCTTAAGTAGGAGGGAGGTTGATGGTTCAAAAGCGATATTCTGACCAAAGATACCCAATACTGAGGATCCCATCAGCATTAAGAAGTAGAGGATTCTGTTCATGATGACATCTTTGTGTTAAAAGAACGTAAATTAGTAATATTGACAGCAATAGGTCTATTAAAATATGATGACGTAATGAATGATGATATTGATAAGAGCAGGCTACGTCGCGCATTGTTGGAGTATCGTGATAAGATGGTACCTTCTTCTAAAGTCAAGTTGGATGAGGCTATAGGTCATGCGCTCTTAGATTTTATCCGAGCTCGAAACGTCAAAGTAGTACATACTTATCTCCCGATCGGTTCGGAAATTGACTTGAAACCGGTATTGGAGCAGCTGTTGGTCGAGGGCATACGGCTTGTTGTTCCTAAGACTTTACCTCAGGGCACGTTGGAGCATTTGGAATTGACCGATCTGAAGGATCTCCAAGCGGGTATCTATGCAACTCTTTATCCGCGAATGGAGATACAATACCATGGTTCCTATGACATCATCATTGTGCCGGGATTGGGATTTGATGACCGTCTTCATCGCCTAGGGTATGGAGGAGGGTATTATGATAGATTCTTGTCAGCCAATATGAGTACCTGTAAGTTGGGTGTGTTTTATCCATTTCAAAAGATAGATAAGCTTCCCATTCAATCTCATGATGTAGCAATGGATATTGTATTCTGTGATGGTGTGTGGTACGGTGTATGATGATATCTGCTCGCGGGATCGAATCAATATTTGGCGTAAGTAATCACACCATGTCTGAAGAGTAAAAATAATTCCTTTTTACGAGACATGAACCATCACAGTGCTCCGCATACCACAGAGCGCTTTTTTTTATCGTTGGGGCTCTTCATAAACAACCACAAAGAACGCAAAGGAACACTCAGCAAGAAAAAAAAATATCAGTTTGTCTCAGTGGTTTAAGCCCGGAGTACGCGCCATGAGTCTCCGTCCAACAGATATTTTTTTCACGTTCGGAGTATGAGTCTAATGCATGAATTGGGAGGATCGCTTTTGATCCTAAAACGCCCGAACCGCCCATAAATAATAGGCGGCTCCCTCAAAGCCATTGTTGACCTGGACGCCATTGCCGAAAACCATGTCTCCAGACGTTGTCAGAGGTGAATTCAGTAGAACTCCAGTACCACGCAACGCAAAAGCCTCCCCTCCATTTGCCGTTGCGGTAGAGTCAATGGCCGCTTTGTTACCATACACATCATTCAACTCATCTTTTGAGGGTAGATACAATCGTCATAACTACCATACGCCAAGTCCGCACAGAGCCGCGCGGCAGAATTCGTATGCCCGGATTGCATCATGATGGCTACGGTATTGCCCGCTCCATTGATATCACTCCGGGCTCCTGATCCAATTGTTGCATCTATAATATTGCTCCATTGAACAAAACCAATATTATAAATG
>JAJRXG010000046.1 GCA_024276375.1 Bacteroidota bacterium
GATTTGAATTGACAGACAAAGTGTACCTAGGAATTAATGCCACTTCGGCGACGAGTGACTTGTTTGCAGGTATTGCCGGTTACTTACAAGTCGCAACAACACAAAATGTAAAACTGGGTATTCGTACGGAGTATTTTAAAGATAATGGTGTAGGAGCTATAGGGACAAATGAAGATGTATTTGACATCACCCTCTCTGCCAATATTATCGTTGGAAATCTAACATTAATTCCTGAGGTGCGTACAGACTTTTTATCCTTTAAGGGATTTGAAGGAGGTACAAGCAATTCGTTAAGTTCATTTGACATGGCGATGGTGTACCAATTTTGATCAATGATTCAGCGGGGATAGAAGTAACCGCCGTACTACGGGAAAACGAGAATTGATACAAAGAGTGCTTATCTATCATCGTTGAATTGCTTCAAAATCCACATTGCAAGATATCGCCTGCTCTAGGTCGCTACGACTACAAACCGGGCTTCTATAAAGATAGTGCTTCCAGTTAGCAGCTAAAAGCCCAGAATACCTTGTTTAAGTATTTTGGTACATGACTACTAATATCGTATATGTATAGATTGGGCTACTCTTGTTGTAAAATCCGGTCTAATTTTTCCTCTAGGGCTTCTACCTTTGAAGACAGGGATTGGATGATCTCCTGCTGCTCTTTGATCGCTTGTATGGCGATGGTTGTAAAACCTAGATAGTTAACACCCAGCCGGCCATCCATGTCCTGCACTAATTGAGGGAATACTTTTTGAACTTCTTGGGCGATAAACCCTTCTGACAATGCATCGCGTCCAATATAATTGTACGTTTGGGGCTGAAGCTTTAGGACGGACGGAAGAACATTGCGCATGGGTCGAATGTTATCTTTGAGAGAGCGGTCGGATACGACTGTCAATCCAAAGATTCCTCCATTCCATCCGAGCGAACCTCTAAGAGCTGGAATACCAGGTCCCACATTGGTATAGTCATATACATCCACTCTGCCTACAGCTCCTTGTTGTGTCAATACGGACATCTTTCTACCTGAAAAATCAATAGCCGAAACATCACCATATGTTTCGAAGTCATAGGAAAAACTGAATTGATCGCGTTGACCCCAATATCCCGTTCTTATAGGAATAAAAGAAAGATTACCCCCCAATGCTAACACCAATTGCTTGACATATTCGCTAGAGTTATTGTCAGCCAAATAATAGTTGGGTGGTGTGGGCGTAAATTGAAATCCAAAGGGACCGTCAGACAACACAAATGACCTTTCATTGAGCATAGACATATTGTCATATGAGCTATCTCTAAAAATGACACCCGTCGGATAATGAATGGAAAAATTAGGATTGCCGATCGTCACTTCAAATACCTTGTCGTAACTCGCTATCTTGGTAGTTAAGTCCGTAATTTCAAGTTCTTGGTTTTGGCCAATGATTGGAGCACACCATAATGAGCTCAAGAAAATAAGAAGTAGTAGGTTTTTCATAATATTATTTTTTGGTTATCAATGAATATTGCTCGATGAAAATAATACTTCCATCTCGTTCTTTCAAAGGGTTTACCCTCAAATTTTATAATATTCCCAAGAATGGAGGTAACAATATGGGAAAGGTGAATTCTTATTACTCCTGCCATGATACTACTCTAATATGATAGAATCTCAGATTAAAAAGAAGGGGCCAAGCACTTCTACCCATCAAACAAAGCATCCATCGTGATATCATGATCGATCAGCCCCATACTATGCTGATTATATTTGAGGCCATAAGTAGTGATCATTATTGCAAAAAGGTGCTTACATAGGACTTAGATTGTTTGGGTTTTGCTCCGGATAGCAGCCTTTAAAACGAGGCTTTCTTTCTGTCGTCCAATCATCTATAAGTCGCTTTATCTGTATAAACAAAGCACTTAAAGTAAGTTATAGAATATTTGAGCCCACTCCGGAAACTCACAAAACCAAAAAAGTCTCTTTTGGCGATCTTTCTAATTTTTTCAATTAACTGATACTCAGGCATCACTGAATCTCAAAAACCGAAAATATCATCCAAAATATCCCTTTTTGTGGAAATCGTCAGATTCCGGAGTGGGCTCAATATTTATGGTGCTTTATGTATGGCAAATGACCTAGCGAAGTGAGTTATGTGAAAAAATCAAAGAGCGATGAAACTGTATTCATCACTCTTTGATTTTTCTAAGCGCCAAAACCGAGTTATCCCGGATAAGTGAACACTAATCCTTGATTGTACCCGGAGCGGGAATCGAACCCGCACGGCCTCAACGGCCACAGGATTTTAAGTCCTGCGTGTCTACCAATTCCACCACCCGGGCTGGATAGTGTATCTGAAGTCATTTAAAAACATATTATTAAATTATTTGCAAGTCATTGATTCCCAATACTTCAGCTTTTTTTTACTCCATAGCTTTGGCTATGCAATTCAAAAAGAGCTTCGTCTTGTAAACCAAGCACTTACAACTACTTTTAACCTGAGTTATTAAATCACTTCGCTATAAATGAAAAATGTGAGCAATATGCTTACTCACATTTCCACTCAGAGCGAAAGACGAGATTCGAACTCGCGACCCCGACCTTGGCAAGGTCGTGCTCTACCAGCTGAGCTACTTTCGCATTCCATTTCTCCACTCATTTGTGAAGCGGTCGCAAATATACTACTATTCACTTTTAAAGGCCAAAAGAACATGTCGAATATATCCCATCTCGACAAAAAAGATGGATACAATCCCTCCTCCTCCCATATATATTCAGCGCAACCTCGATATCCAGATCTGTATATCACATACTATCTATATACACAGGCAAACATAATCTTTATAATACTATTGGATTATTTCCATACATTTGTAATAAATCCAATAATGTATGAAGCGTACCATCGTCCATCTCGATCTTGATGCTTTCTTTGTCTCTGTAGAACGACTATTGGATAGTCGTCTCAATGGCCGCGCCATCCTTGTAGGAGGTACAGGAGACCGTGGCGTCGTCTCTGCCGCCAGTTATGAAGCACGAGCATTTGGGGCGCATTCGGGGATGCCTATGCGGATGGCACGACGACTCTGTCCCGAAGCCATCGTCATCCGAGGCAACGGCAGTACATATAGTAAGCACTCCAAAATCGTAACCGAAATCCTCAAAGAACGTGTACCTGTACTTGAGAAAGCCAGTATAGATGAATTCTATGTCGATCTCACAGGTATGGACAAGGTATTTGGTTGTTATAAATATGCCACTGAACTCCGCCAGACCATCATCCAAGAAACAGGATTGCCGATCTCCTTCGGCTTATCCACCAATAAGACCGTATCCAAAGTCGCCACCAACGAAGCCAAGCCCAACAATCAACTCAAAATAGACTTTGGCTATGAGAAGGCTTTTCTCGCTCCTCTATCTATCAAAAAAATTCCTATGGTCGGCGAAAAGACATTTCAAAAATGCTGCAACCTCGGTATCAAGCACGTCCATAAAGTGCAACAAATGCCCATCGAAATGATGGAATCTGTATTTGGCAAAAATGGGCGTACCATCTGGAAACGCGCCAATGGCATCGACAACAGTCCCCTCATCCAATACCACGAACGCAAATCCATCTCCAATGAACGCACCTTCTCCAAGGACACGATAGATGTCGCAATGCTCAAGACCACCATCAAGGCAATGGCAGAACAACTCGCCTACCAACTCCGCCTCGGCAATAAGATGGCCTCGTGTATCACCGTCAAGATCCGTTACTCAGATTTCAACACCTATACCAAGCAAGTCAAAGTCCCCTACTCTTCCGCTGACCATCAATTGATTCCTAGAGTGGTTGATATATTTGATGCACTATACAACCGTCGCTTACTGGTACGGCTCATCGGAGTACGCTATAGCAATCTCGCAGAGGGGCACTACCAGATAGACTTATTCAATGACGCACAACGCACCATAGATCTCTACTGCGCCATGGATCACATCCGCAACAGATATGGCGGTCGCAGCATCATGCGCGCATCTACTCTCGGCGCGCGTAGTATCGGTGGCAATACCAATCCGTTTGATGGAAAACCTCCGATAGTACTGGCACACCGCACAGCATAACGGCGACCATTACATTTTCATTTACACAAAAAGAGAATATCTACATAAATCCCTCCACCATTGTATCTCAACTGCCACACACACTACAGCCTACGATACGGCACACTATCAGAGAAGCAACTATTGCAACGTGCTGCCCAATACCAACTGAAGTGCATCGCATTGACAGACATCAACAATACATCTGCATGCCTCAACTTCATCCGCCTCGCACCTCAATATAACATCAAACCCATCATCGGCATTGATTTTCGCAACGGAGTACAACAAGAATACATCGGATTGGCTCAGAACAATGAGGGATTCCAGATACTCAACGAGCACCTCTCTCACCACTCACATCTAAAAAAACGTATTCCTCAACGGGCACCACAATTAGAACATGTAATTATAATTTATCCATTTCAAAAACTCATACACACCCAAGAGTTATCGCTTCTCCCCAATGAATATATAGGCGTCACTTTGCAAGATCTCAACAAGCTAAGATTTTCTAATTTGTACGCTTATAAAGAGCGGCTGGTCTTGCTACACGCTGTAACATTTGACAATAAAAAAGACTTCAATACCCACCGGCTCTTACGCGCCATTGACAACAACACTCTCTTGAGCAAGCTCCCTGCAAGTGAGCAGACATCCCCCGATGAGATCATGCTCGATCCTCAGACAATACAAACAGCATGTGAACATCATCCCTACATCCTTTACAACACAGACAAGATCCTCGAATCATGCAACATCTACTTTGACTTCTCCGCAGGTCGCAAGCCTCAAAACATCAAGTCCTACACCGGAGATCTCCATCGGGATTATCAATTACTCCGACAGCAATGTACCGATGGGTTGGCATATAGATATGGCAAAGCCACACCGACAATATCCGCACGCATACAGAAAGAACTTGACCTTATCCAAAAGATGGAATACATCACCTTCTTTCTCACCAACTGGGATATCGTCCAATATGCCAAGCGTCAAGGTTACTACCATATCGGCAGGGGCAGCGGTGCGAACAGCATCATCGCCTATCTCCTTGGCATTACGGATGTGGATCCCATCGATTTGGATCTCTACTTTGAGCGATTCATGAATCTCTATCGCGCCAATCCACCGGACTTTGACATTGACTTCTCATGGCGTGATCGCGAAGATGTAACGCGCTATATATTTGATCGATTTGGCGGTGATGGACAGGTCGCCCTGCTCGCCACCTACAACACCTTTCAGTACAGTGGTGCTGTCCGCGAAATGGGCAAGGTGTTTGGTCTTCCAAAACACGAAATCGATGTCCTCAGTCGCGGCACGAAGCGCTTCTCACAACTTGATCAACTCTCCCAACTGACACTGCGATATGCCGACTACATCCAAGGTATGCCCAATCATCTAAGCGTACACTCCGCAGGCATATTGATCTCCGAGCGACCGATACACTACTTCACTGCAACGGATCTACCGCCCAAGGGATTTGCTACCACACAGTTTGATATGATTATCTCTGAAGATGTCGGATTGTACAAATACGACATCCTCGGACAGCGCGGTCTCGGCAAAATTAAAGATGCCCTTGCCATCGTCCGTACCAACCAACCCCAAGCGTCCATCGTTGATATCCACAACGTCAAGCCATTGCTCCGAGATCCCAAAATCAATGACCTCATAAGAAAGGCCAACTGCATCGGCTGCTTCTATGTAGAATCTCCAGCCATGCGTATGCTCCTCTGCAAACTCGAAGTAGATAATTATCTTGGTCTGGTCGCTGCCAGTTCCATCATCCGTCCCGGTGTAGCCAAAAGCGGTATGATGCGTGAATACATCCTCAGACACAAGCATCCCGAACGCCGTAAGCGTGCCCACCCCATCATGTGGGACATCATGCCAGACACTTATGGTGTAATGGTCTATCAAGAAGATGTCATTAAGGTAGCGCACATATTTGCCGGATTGGATCTCGGAGAAGCAGATGTCCTGCGGCGTGGTATGAGTGGCAAGTATCGCTCGCGCGCGGAGTTTCAAAAAGTAAAAGAAAAGTTTATCACCAATTGTCGAGCACGTGGTGAGCGTGATCAAGTCATACAAGAGATCTGGACACAGATAGAGAGTTTTGCGGGATATGCTTTCGCCAAAGGTCACTCGGCATCCTATGCCGTCGAAAGTTACCAAAGCCTATATCTCAAAGCTTACTACCCGCTCGAATACATGGTGGCTACACTCAATAATGGCGGTGGTTTTTATCATCCGGAGTTATACATCCATGAAGCACGCTTACATGGTGCCACCATACATCCTCCTTGCGTCAACAAGAGCAAGTATGAGACAACAATCGATGGAACAGATATCTATCTCGGGTTTCATCTCCTCCACAGCTTGGATCACAAGACAGCTGACAAGATATCAGCCATGCGTACAGCACATGGGGCATATACTTCATTTGATGACTTTACAGAACGTGTACCACTCGGCATTGACCAACTGGATACGCTCGTGCGCATTGCTGCATTGAGGTCGATAGACCCGGATCGCCGCGCGCTCTTGTGGAAGGCTTACTATCATACACATCACCAAAAAAAGAAAATACTCCAACAACAACTCTTCAAATATCAAAGCCGGAAATTTAAAATACCTTCATTTGAAATATCGCAATTAGAAAATGCCTTTGACCAGATTGAGTTGCTTGGGTTCTCTCTGACCTCTCCATTTCAATTGCTTGAAAATCCTAATTACAATACGCTCCTCGCTCAAGACTTATCTCGATATATCAATAAGACCATCTCCATCATAGGTTATCTCATCACCGCCAAACGCACACGCACGGGCAATGGAAAACAGATGTTTTTTGGCACTTTTCTCGATCGCAATGGAGCATGGATTGACACAGTACACTTCCCTCCTGTAGC
>JAJRXG010000047.1 GCA_024276375.1 Bacteroidota bacterium
CCGAGGGTGGATACTTAGTGACCTATTGCGCCCAGGGCAAATTCAAACGTACTCTAAAGGGATTTGGACTCATTGTCGAGCGCCTCTCGGGGCCTCCCGGAAAAAGAGAGATGACCAGAGCGTATAAACCCATAAAACAAGAGGCGTAAGGCTCTATTCCGCTAAAGATGAACAGCTCAAGTAGGATCAAAATATGGCTTGTGACGTTAATTTATCCTAGTGACTCATACACTACATATGATGCTGCGTAAACAATGAGTTAGTGTTCAATCTTGCCAAAATACGTCTCAATAACAATTTACGATTGTTTGCCCTTAGAAGTACTTTGCCTCAAAAACAGTATTTGGATACAGATAGGCGGTGTACTTTTCTCTTTCTGTGTATATTGACGGCTTATGAAAAATATAGCATTACATTGGCAGATCATTATCGGGATGGTTTTGGGTATCCTTGCGGGATTGTTGGCCATACAATTTGATGGAGGGATTGGGTTGATTAAGAATTGGGTCAAGCCCTTTGGTAGCATGTTTATCAACTCATTAAAACTGATCGCCGTACCACTTATAGTAGCATCATTGATCAAGGGTATTTCTGATCTAAAGGACATCTCCAAGCTTTCTTTAATGGGTGGTCGGACGATAGGGATGTATATTATGACGACTATATTTGCAGTAAGTATTGGGTTACTTGCTGTCAATATTACGAAGCCGGGCAATCTGATTAATGAAAACACCCGAGAGCAGTTGATTCAGAATTATGCCGGTGATGCGGCCAATAAGATAGCCCTTGCCGAGGATCAAAAGGAAGCAGGGCCATTGCAACCACTTATCGATCTTATCCCCGGCAATATTTTTGAGGCACTTTCAGACAACGGAAGCATGTTGCAAGTGATATTTTTTGTTCTTTTTTTTGGTGTTGCACTGATCTTACTACCTGAAGAACAGTCCGCTCCTGTAAAGGCTTTTTTTGATGGTCTAAATGACATCATCCTCAAGATGATTGATTTAATCATGTTGGCCGCACCCGTTGGGGTTTTTGCATTGATGGCGGCACTGGTAGCAGAAAGCCCCTCTATTGATATATTCAAAGCATTGATTGGTTATGCTGCAACTGTACTTTTAGGGTTGGGCATTCTTATAGGTGTATTTTATCCTTTGATCGTCAAATTGTACACAAAAAAGAGTATAAAATTCTTTTTTGAAGGAATTGCCCCAGCCCAATTATTGGCGTTTTCCACGAGCAGCAGTGCCGCTACGCTGCCCGTAACAATGGAGCGAGTTGAAGAGCACTTGGGAGTTGACAAAGAAGTTGCAAGTTTCGTCTTGCCTATTGGCGCAACAATCAATATGGATGGTACCAGTCTTTATCAAGCGGTTGCAGCGGTTTTTATTGCCCAAGCATTTGGATTGGATCTTACATTAGGTGCTCAATTGGGCATTGTGGCAACCGCTACACTGGCATCAATCGGGACAGCTGCCGTACCCAGTGCGGGCATGGTCATGCTCGTGATTATTCTTGGTCAAGCAGGAATACCGGAAGCCGGTCTCGCATTGATATTTGCGATCGATAGACCACTTGACATGTGTAGAACCATAGCCAATGTAACCGGTGATGCCACCGTCTCAATGGTCGTAGGTAAATCAATTGGAAAGCTTGGAGAACCACATGTTAGAAACTGGGATGATTATTATGATGCAGTAAAATAGAACAATGAGCCCACTTCGGAATCTGACTATTTTCACAAAAGGAACATTTTTTAGTTTTGTGAGTTTTTCGGAGTGGGCTCTACAGTCCATAGAGGTGAAAGCTCTTCTTTATTTATATTAATTTTGTCATAGATTTATAAATATATATAGCCAAATGGAAAATACTATACTGGGCGTAGGATCGAGGGTAAGGCATCCTGCATATGGAGATGGTGTGATAGTCGGAGTGACGAATGTCGCATATCAGGTATGTTTTATCCAATATGGAATCAAGCCACTGGGCAGAGATTACAAAAGTTGGGAAGTAGTAGATGCAGTATCCGTAGATCAAGAACTCACGTACAACAATTTGGAGAAGTCTCTGATTAAGATTCTTCGTACATGGAGTGACATATCAGAACCGGTAGATCTAGGAGATAAATGGGAAGGTGGTAAAATGATACTGCAAGCCTATGACACAAGTCTAAAGTCCAAGGAAATACCTATTGAGGTCTTTTTTCATAAAATCGTCATGGTCAGAGATAGACTTCGCGTGATGGAGCAAAGGGTCAACAGTAGTAATCTAACAGACGAAGAGAAGGTCAACATCCAACAATATATCACTAGGATTTATGGTAGCCTTACTACGTTCAATGTACTTTTTAAGTATAAGGAAGATCACTTTAAAGGAGAGAAAACATAAGGGTAATTTTAAGTAGATCAAGAAATAATCATGCGGTATATAGCGATTCTTATAGGAGCAATTTTCTTTCAGACGTGTATAGAAATCAGCAATCCTTATAGTAAGATACCTCCGGGGATCTGGCGGGCGGAATTGTTGTTAACAGAGGACGTAAATCTTCCATTTAATTTTCAAATCAGCTATTCGGAGTCTGATGAGTTGATAATGACCATCATCAATGGAGATGAAAGAATCAAGATTAAGGATATCTCTTTTGGTAGGAATAAAATGCTCCAAGATACTATGATTGTCTCCTTTGCGCTGCTTGACAGTTATCTTGATCTCAAGTATAAAGAAAATGTGCTGGAAGGGCAATGGGTAGTCCCCAATCGTGGAGATTATACTGTTCCATTTGTCGCTCACCATGGACAGGCCTATCGTTTTACTTCCACAAAGAAAAAACCTATCGTCGATCTTTCGGGAACCTGGGCGGCGAGATTCGAAATAGAGACGGAGGGCGAATATCCCGCTATAGCAGAGTTTCAACAATCCAACAATTATCTAACGGGTACATTCCGCACCGAGACAGGGGACTATAGATTTTTGCAAGGAACCATCCAAGGAGAAGATTTCATGCTTAGCTGTTTTGACGGCAGTCATGCGTTTTTATTTGAAGGCAAGGTCATCGACCAAGATGTATTGTCCGGAACGTTTTATTCTGGTACACATTACGTCACCAATTGGGTAGCCAAACGAGATGAGAAAGCAACTCTTAAAAATCCCGAGGAGCTTACAGAAATAACCACTTTAGGAAATAAAATATCCCTTGAACTGAGCAATACAGAAGGTAGTAGGATCAATATAAGTAAAGGCAAATATTCAAATCGCCCAAAAATTCTGATGATCATGGGTACATGGTGCCCTAATTGTTTAGATGAAACTAAATTCGTGTTGGATTATATGAACAATCATGACATGGGAGACATACAAGTTTTGGCGGTCGCATTTGAACGTTATGAAGAGAGGGAGACGGCACTGAAGGTAATAAAGAGGTTTAAGGAAAGGCTCCAAATACCCTATGACATACTCTATGGAGGGAGGTCGGACAAACAAGAAGCTAGTGATGTGTTGGGATTTGTCGATCAAATCGTATCTTTCCCTACCCTACTATTTCTTAATTCAGACAATGTTGTACAATCGA
>JAJRXG010000048.1 GCA_024276375.1 Bacteroidota bacterium
GCCTAAATACCTTAAACGATCTACTTGAGCTTGTTGACTCCTCGACGCATCATTTGTCAAAACTCTCAAGGCAATTCCTTGATCACGGATAAACTGAATGGTCTCCTGTACACCGGATATCAACCCTTTGTGATTTTTGATCACTCCATAAGAATCCAAAAACACCGCTTTGTATGAAGACAATATTTCCTTCCAAGAGGATTGTGGGTTCATAACTATCATAATCCTAATTCTTTAACTATGATTGAAGGATCTAAACGATCAATACTAGCCAAATGTACATCAAGTACATCTCTCTGTAGTTGCTCTACATATTGATGATTAAAAAAATAGGTGCCGTGTTTGAGCACATAATTGAGTAAAAAAAATCGATAACACTCTTTGATCATCATAATTTCTGCCGGGCATAGGGGAAATACTTTATGATAAACCTTGAGAAAGTAGAGAAACCTGTCGTCTAACAAGGTATCAACCTCATAGGTGAATATCGTTCTGTCTCCGGCCTTAGATACGACCCTGCTCAAAAAATAAAAGTCCATGATTCTTGTCGTTATTCTAAACCAATCATAATCCCATCGCGAATACAATCTAAAGGAAGAAGTCAACGAAAAATTTCCAATGTTCCAATCTATAAATACCGGAATAAAATCGGCCTTTCTAGGTCTGATGCGATTGGCTTCCGCAATAAAAGTATCACAATGTGCTACAATCAAGTGGCGTTGATCCTCCGTATATCGAGTGGAGGAGTCAAGTTCTACCGCTTGTTTTAGCTGCCGCATATCCATCCTAAGAGACTTGGAGCTCTTGGGAAGCGTGTATCTCACATCATGGCAAGCCTTGTGAAACTTTCCCATCTCAATAGCGAACTGTTCAATCTGCTCAATTGTTAACTTCTTAGGTGGACGACCTTGGACTTTGACAGGACGATAGAAGACAACAGCGGCATCTATCTGATCATTTCTAAACCGATGAACAAATATCTTGTTCTGCTTCATCAATGATCGTGAAAGCAACCCTTCAAAGGGATAGAATAAGTTGTTGGACAACACATTGATAATGGTATGATCTTCTACAAAGTCTTCATACTTGCCAAAGTAACTCAACTTGGCAATGACAAAGGTCTGGTTTTCGAGCGTGATTTTATACACGTGATTGGTCGATACCTTGGCACTGATATCAACGATTGACTCTATAGGCCGAGACTGGTCATACTCCATCCAAGCATACTTGACAATCGTTAAGAACTCATGATTCTCCATCGCGATACAAGGGTTATATGATCTCAAAGTATCTATTCACTTCCCAATCAGTAACCGCCTTGCGATATTGATTCCATTCCCATTCTCGAGACTGCACAAAATGCTGTACAAAGGTCTCACCAAATAGCTCGGTGGGTATTTCTGATTGCTTCATCAATGCAGTTGCTTCAGACAGAGTTTTTGGCAATTGTCGGTGTCCCTTACTTTGATATTCATTGCCTGTGGTAGGTGCTTGAGTCAGTTCTATCTTATGTCTTATACCGTACAAACCCGAAGCCAATGCGGCAGCCATTGAGAGATAGGGATTTGTGTCTGCTCCGGGCACTCGTGTCTCCAATCGAGTGCTTTTGGACGAGCCTATGATGGCTCTCAATGCAGTCGTACGATTCTCAATACCCCAACTGACGGATGTCGCTGCCCATGATCCGGATACCAGCCGCTTATAGCTATTAACAGTTGGAGCATACATGGGTAGAATATATGGAAGGCAGAACAATTGTCCTGCGATGTAGTGTTGCATGATATTGCTCATACCTTGCTTGCCATTTGCATCAGCAAAAACATTCTTTCGTTTGATCTTATCCCAAAGACTTTGATGTATATGACCGCTACAGCCCGGTAGATCTACTGAGGGTTTGGCCATAAATGAGGGCATGATGCCATGCTGATGAGCAATCTCCTTGACCATCCACTTGAACAAGGCTGCTCGATCCGCTGCTTCCAATGCCGTTGTATATTTGATAGCTGCCTCATATACGCCGGGTCCAGTCTCCGTATGAAGACCTTCTATAGGTATTCCACCGGCCTGCAAACCCTCCCACAAGTCATTGACAAACTCCCTAGACTGCCCCATCCTCAACAAGCTATAACCAAACATCCCCGAAGTAATCGGGTGGTCTGCAGGTACATCGTCCAGTCCTTTTTTATAATTGAACCATTCGAACTCAGATGACATCATGGGAACATACATCATCTCCTCCGCTTGCGATACGATGCGCTTAAACAAGCTTCTGGGGCACACAAGACCCAATGTTTCATCTTGCGAAAAATCAGCGATGAACATGGGCACACTCTTATCCCAAGGCAGCCGCCTCATACTTTGTAGATTAACATGAGCCTTACCGTCGGGATATCCTGTATGCCACCCAATCAAATCCGTATCTTCATAACAATGGTCTTGCGAGTCCCAACCAAATATCACATTACAAAACCCAAATCCATCCTTGATAGATGACAAGAATTTTTCCTTCTCCATGATCTTCCCCCTCAATATCCCATCAATATCGATCACGCCGATTTTAACACGATCTCCATCAGTACGCTTGAGTTCTTCTATGATTTGTTTATCCCTCACCTTGCTCATTTTTCTGATTTACCAATGTATTCAATAAGTTGCTAAAAAAGGTAGAATTGCGAATCAATATACCTCATTACATCAGTTATGATGACTCACTGGTATGATGCAAATCAATCCCTTGCTCCATTCCGACGCTACGACCAGTCACTATACCCATCACTTGTTCCAAGGCTGATTTCAGAGACGGCGTATCTTCAGATTCCGCCAAGAAACTTTAATGCCTCCACCATCGTGAATTTGCAGTGCAATGGATCCAGTAGCTTGTCCGATCTTCGGATCTTTTATGGTAATCATCTGCGTCCCATTGAGCCATGTAGTGACTACATCATCTTTGGCAACTATGCGCATTGTGTTCCAATCTCCCATTTTGAGCACTTTATCCAGCGATGGATCTGGTTTGATCAACCAACCACGGCCATACGATTCGTAAATACCTCCAGTGCTGTGCCCCGGTGGAGCTACTTCAGCTTGCCATCCCGTGATTTTTGTGCCTTGGATAGTAGATCGAATAAAAATACCACTATTGCCATTGGCCTCTTGCTTGAAATCAATTGATAGCTCAAAGTTCTTGTATTGTGTATCCGTACCAAGGTAACCATAGCCTTTATCTTTTCCGCTTTCGCAAATGAGAAGACCATCTTTTACATACCACTTTTCGGTACCATAAATCGTCCATCCGCTTAGATCCTTACCATTGAATAGGGTTTCCCAA
>JAJRXG010000049.1 GCA_024276375.1 Bacteroidota bacterium
ACATTCGATCACCCGGAAATGACAGATCATCCCGAATATCGAAAGCACGTCTGTTACGAAGTCAATAGCATGAGTTTAGCTAAAGACATATGATCAAAAGGTCTGAATTGGAACCTATACAAATGTTAGGAAGTATGGCTTCATTTCTTGTGTTAGTTTCCGACTTTTTCATTGGTTTTTGATTTAAGAACAAGGAGCACCGATTTACAATTTGGAGTATATTCTTGATTATAGCAGACATAATTTGTTCATATTATTTTGAGCGGTTTCAGGACTCTTTACGAAAATTGAAGGTAGCTGTACCATCAACTCTGTACCATCTCTCGATATAGTATGTGAACGATCTATGTAACCTAAGTATCATTGATATCCTGATAGTATAGAAACCTAATTGGGTGTTTTCATGTTTACAATTAGTGATTGGGATATTAATAATATGCCCGTATCGCTTAAGATCAAGGTTGTGATAAGTGATGAGATATGTGCATCTGTGGATTGAGGTTAACGAAGAGCGAATGATATGTTTCATCCCTAGTTTGGACAGTACACGTATGAATGAGATAAGCTGGGAGGGTCATCACATTTGAAGCTAAAAAATGATGATTATTAAATAACAATAAAAACACAATGCAATGAGCTATTATTTCACAACTATCCTTAGGGATATTTCATTTGAGGATGCTATTGATAGGACTAAGGCTGCGCTTAAAGATAAGGGATTTGGTGTATTGACAGAGATAGATTTGAAGACCACTCTCAAGGAGAAGATAGATGTAGATTTTTATAAGTATGCTATTCTGGGTGCATGCAATCCTAAGTTGGCCTATGGTGTATTGCAAGCTGAGGATAAGATCGGATTGATGCTTCCTTGCAATGTCATTGTACAAGAGAAGGAGGAGGGAGTAGTAGAGGTATCTGCCATAGATCCGATTGCTTCGATGGCGGCGGTTGAGAATCATACCCTTGAAGAGACGGCATCAAAGGTTAAGGGATTGCTCTCAGAGGTGATATCGGGATTGAAGTAGTTGGCTTCCGGATATGAAGGATTCTGTCTTAGCAGGAGATGAATGAGTTCAGCTATGTGTGTATAACAAATTGCATAAAATAGGATTTCCCTTGATGAGCGAAACAAATCAACACCTCGGCACCACGCATTGCCAGCTGATAAAGTGCAGTATGTTATACACACTTCAGCTATTCGGGGTTTGGGCGATCATTCATTCATTCATTTGTAAAAGTTAGAGATATTCGAGATCATTGATATCTTTGGTCGTGTTCACCAACAATCGAGATGACCATGATCAGAAGTAAGATACTTACGTTGTGTTGCATTATTGTGTTTGAGGTTGTCGCTCAAGATCACAATGAATTTTTCAGTACTCAACTGTTGGATACTGTTGAGATTATTACGGATCATTGGGGGGTACCGCACATTTATGCTCAAAATGAGCATGATTTATTTTTTGCACAGGGATATTATGCTGCCAAGGATCGATTGTTTCAATTTGAAATATGGCGACGTCAGGCGACGGGCACCTTGGCCGAAATATTGGGAGAAAGAGAGTTGGCTCGTGATATTGGAGCTCGTTTGTTTCAGTTTAGGGGTGACATAGATCAGGAGATGAGTCACTATCATCCTCGCGGGAAGCAGATCATAGCATCTTATGTTGCTGGAGTCAATAGCTATATAGATTATGTCAGAGAGCATAGAGATCGACTTCCGCTAGAGTTTAGATTGTTGAATATTGTACCGGAGCATTGGACACCGGCGGTTGTGGTTTCGCGACATCAGGGATTGTTGGGCAATATTGATGCAGAGTTGATGACCGTACGTGCGGTATCGTTAATAGGCGCCCGGAAGGTCAAGGAATTGGGGTGGTTTCATCCTCGTGAGCCGGATCTCGAGATTGACCCACTCATCCGTACCCAATTATTAATGAAGGATGTGATAGCTCCATATCATGCATATAGAAAGCCTGTTCGTTTTGCACCGCAAGACATCGTTGGGTCGGAGTACAAGAATACCGAGGACTACCATAATCTGGCACAAGTTGACGAGCGTTCCTATCAGTTATATATAAAAGATGATCTCAACGATATCGGAAGCAATAATTGGGTGATAGATGGCAGTAGAACTGAGTCAGGGTATCCCATTATGGCCAATGATCCACATCGACGACAGTCCACGCCATCATTGCGATATATGGCACATTTGGTTGCACCGGGATGGGATGTAATCGGTGGTGGAGAGCCTGAGATTCCGGGTATTTCGATAGGACATAATCAATATGGAGCTTGGGGACTGACGGTATATCGCACCGATGCAGAAGATCTGTATATCTATCAGCTCAATCCGGATGATCCACATCAATACAAGTATCAAGGGAGGTGGGAGACGATGACGGTGATTGGTGATACAATTAATGTAAAAGGATGGAAATCGCCTCATATTGTCGATCATCTCTATACCCGCCATGGGCCTGTAACCAAGATAGATACGAGCAATCACGTAGCGTATGCCATGCGCTGTGGATGGCTTGAAGTGGGAGGGTCGCCATATCTCGCGAGCTTAAGAATGAATCAAGCTCAGAATTGGGAACAGTTTCGTGCGGCATGCAATTATAGCCATATACCTGGTGAGAACATGGTATGGGCGGACAAAAAAGGGAATATCGGTTGGCAAGCTGTGGGCATTGCTCCGATCAGAAAGGGTTGGAGTGGGTTGATCCCCGTACCAGGAGATGGCCGTTATGAATGGAGTGGATATCTACCTATCATCAGTAAGCCATCCGATTTGAACCCATCCAATGGAATCATTAACACCTCCAATGAAAATGTAACACCTGATGCCTATGAACATTGGGATGCAGTGTCATACCAATGGTCAGATCCCTATCGAGGAGACCGCGTAAAGGAAGTTTTGACTAACGGTAGAAGCCAAAGTATGGCAGATATGGTGGCATTGCAGACTGATTATCTCTCTATCCCGGCGAGGCAGATAGTGCCACTCTTCCGGCATATTACCTTTGACAATGATGTTGTAGAACATGCACGACATATATTGTTGGACTGGGATTATCAAATGAATGGAGATGCTATCGCTCCAGCTATATACAATGAATTGGAAAAGCAAATTCAGAAGGCGATTGTTGTGCTCAAAGTACCGGAATCTGCAAGACCCTATCTGCGTGTTCCGATAAAGAGAGTAATCGAGTGGTTGCTCGCCCCGGATGGAGACTTTGGGGTTCACCCGCTGCAAGGTAGAGATGCACTTCTGGAGACTTCATTATCTGAAACAGTAGCTCTCTTAAAAGATAAATTGGGAAGTGACATCGATCAATGGAAATATGGGCAATCCAAGTATAAACACATCTTGCTCAAACATCCTATGAGCAATGCCGTATCCGGTGCGATCAGAAATAAGATCAATGTAGGGCCGGCTCCAAGAGGAGGTTATGGACTCACTGTCAACAATACGGGTAGTCAAGACAATCAACCTTCGGGTGCTTCATTCAGGATGATCGTAGATACCGGAGATTGGGATCAGACGTTGGCTAGCAATACACCCGGCCAAAATGGTGATCCGGAACATCCTCACTACCGCAATCTATTTGATATGTGGGTTAGAGATCAGTACTTTCCCTTGTTTTATAGCAAGTCCAAAGTAGAATCTGTGATATCGTACAAAACTATTTTGAAGCCCAAGGTTAAGGCAGTACCTTCTTCGGAGGTAAGCAATTAATATGGAAAAAAAGAGCCTTTCTTGATCCGAGCTTTAATATAATTATAAAATATATATTTTGATGTTACTATTCAGGTAGGTGTCATTTTGGATAAAAAAAACACTTTCCCCGTCATATTTCCGCTACTTTTTTCGCCGTAGCGCTGCTATGCTTCAAAAGTAACTACTCAGGTGGTATCAATTTTGGCTAAAAAAGGCTCTATTTTCGCTATACTTTAGCTATTTTCCTCTCAATAGCGCTGCTATTAAGAGAAAAATGAACTTCGTTTAGCAAAAAAATAGGTTTTTTTTAGCTCAAAAGCACACCACCTGAGTAGTTACCT
>JAJRXG010000004.1 GCA_024276375.1 Bacteroidota bacterium
ACCTTGCGCTGATTTCCAAACAAGAAATCATCCCTTATAACTATGAAAAACTATACAAGACTCCCTTCCCGAATTCTTGGATCGAAGCGCTTCGCACTTTGCAACCGGACTTGTAAATACGCGGCTGCACACGATCTCAGCTGTCTGGCCACTATGGGATAAATAAACTGTGAGTCTTGGGCAATGACTATATGTTGAAAGAAATTTAAGCCATATGACCAAGGATACTGGTACTTATCTGACGTCGTAATTTCTTTATTCGTATTTTTGATGTGTCATTCATAAAAACATTCGTATATAATTGAAATTTGAGCAGCCTTCTGCAACAATGATCATTGATGAGAACGTCTTAGTCGATACGATCATTGACAGCATTCGAGATATTAAGGGAAAGAAAATCTTAAAAATGGATATGCGTCAATTGGACGATGCCCCTGCTAGTTATTTTATTATTTGTGAAGGGGATTCAACCACACAAGTAAGAGCCATTGCAGAGCATGTCAGCGTGCGGATAAAAAGGGACTTGGGTATTTTTCCCAATCACGTCGAAGGGATTCACGATGCTCGGTGGGTTTTGGTGGATTACTTTGATGTTATCGTGCACGTCTTTTATCCCGAAACCAGAGCTTTCTACGACTTAGAAGATTTTTGGAGTGACTCTGTTATTAATTATTTAGAGGAACAATAATACTGACACAACCATTTGTTGAGTAAAGTCGTTCCAATACTACGACACATACACCATGTCTGATAAAAAACAAAATAAAGATAATAACGCAAACAAAAAGAGCAATCTCAGTTCTTATTGGTTCTATGCTATATTAATTGTATTTCTCGTAGGAGTAAATATGATTATGGGGTTTGTAAGCAAGCCCAAGGAAATCACAATGTTGGCCTTTGAAGAGATTGCCCGCAACAATGATATCAAAAAGGTTGAAGTCGTAAATAAGGATGTTGTTTACATCTACCTCAAACCAGAGAGTCTCTCCAACTATTCGGATATCAATATTGACAACAAGTTTAGCAATAGTCTCAGTCAGAATACTCCGCAGTATAAAATGCAATTGGGTTCGGTCGATTATTTTTTGGAACGGGTGAGGGATTTGCAAAAGGAAGGAATCGTCATCGACCCAAAATATACAACCAAAGTTAATTGGGTGGGTACATTATTAAGTTGGATGTTGCCGTTGCTGCTTTTTGTAGGTATTTGGTTGTTTATTATGCGCCGTGTCAGTGGTGGTGCAGGAGGGCCGGGAGCTCAAATATTCAATATAGGTAAATCACGAGCGACTCTATTTGATAGTAACGCCAAAGTTCAGATTACTTTTGAAGATGTTGCCGGATTGGATGAAGCAAAAGAGGAAGTCATGGAGATTGTTGACTTCTTAAAAAACCCTAAGAAATACACAGCCCTCGGTGGGAAAATCCCTAAAGGTGTCATCCTTATCGGACCTCCGGGTACTGGCAAAACGCTACTGGCTAAAGCCGTCGCCGGGGAGGCCGATGTTCCTTTTTTCTCTATCTCGGGATCGGATTTCGTTGAGATGTTCGTCGGTGTGGGAGCCTCTCGTGTTAGAGATCTATTCAAACAAGCAAGAGAAAAAGCCCCTTGTATTGTCTTTATTGATGAAATTGATGCTATCGGGCGAGCTCGAGGAAGGGGAGCAATCCAAGGAGGCAATGATGAGCGTGAGAATACCCTCAATCAACTATTGGTTGAAATGGATGGTTTTAGCACAGATAAGGGAGTCATCCTCATGGCTGCCACTAACCGTGCTGATGTATTGGATAGTGCCTTGATGCGCCCGGGAAGGTTTGACAGACAAATCGGTATCGACCGACCCGATCTTAAAGAAAGAGAAGCAATTTTTAAAGTACACCTCAAAGGGATAAAAGTCGTAGATGATTTAGACGCCCAAGTTCTCGCTGAAATGACTCCGGGATTTGCCGGAGCAGATATCGCCAATGTCTGCAATGAGGCCGCTCTCGTCGCCGCCCGTAAAGATAAAAAAGCCGTTGATATGTCTGATTTCAACTTCGCCTTGGATAGAGTTATCGGCGGTGTAGAAAAGAAAAACAAATTTATTTCTCCTCGAGAAAAAGAGATCATCGCATACCATGAGGCTGGTCATGCATTGTGTGGATGGTATCTCGAACATGCCTCCCCACTGGTTAAAGTAACGATTGTCCCTCGTGGTATCGGTACTCTAGGTTATGCGCAGTATCTCCCTAAAGACGAATACATAACTCGGACAGAACAAATGTTGGATCGTATATGTATGACTTTTGGAGGAAGGGCGGCTGAGAAAATCATCTTTGATAAAATTTCGACAGGAGCACAAAATGACCTCGATCAAGTGACCAAAATGGCTTATAGTATGATCGCCGTTTATGGTATGAACAAAGCCGTTGGCAATGTCTCATTCTATGGGCTTTCGCAGGATCAATTCAATAAGCCTTATTCTGAGGCAACGGCCTCAATGATAGACGAAGAAGTACGCAAAATGGTGGATGCTCAGTATGTAAGAGCTCAAAACCTGTTAAAAGAACATGAAGAAAAACTTCATCTCCTCGCCCAAGAATTGTTAGAAAAAGAAGTCTTGGTTAAAACTGATCTCGTTGAGTTGATTGGCCCCCGACCTTGGCCGACAGAAGACCCTCTAAAGGTTCTGAAAGAAGAGGTGAAAAAGCACGAAGAAAAAACAGAGAATAATACTTCCGAAGAACCCGAAACTACCTCTACTGCGATATAAGACTCTCGCTATGTGTAAGGCTGATTCTGATCTTCATATCCCACCGGAATGCACAGCTGCACTTCCTCTGTATCAAATAGACCCATCTACTCATGCTGATTGGTACCGGGTTTTCTCCCATTGGTAGTGATAACCCGACAGAGCTGTTTAAGAAGAAAGTGCCGTCTCCAATACCTTTAAGTCTTTTTTTTGTCGTCGGTCACTGCTGTAAACAATGGCACCGTTTTGCCCTGTTATCGCCCGTAGTATCAATGCCAAATATATCGGTATCATCCGATTTTAGCCAGAAAAGTTCTGCTATTATTGGGATTGGAGCGTACAGGGGAGTTGATTATGTTGATGTTCACTTGACCATCATTTCTCACTTTAAAATATTTTATTACAAATCTTAACAATGAACATATCGAGCAAGATAGCAAGATAAAGTAGCTTGGAGGGATACACTAAACTGTATCTACTGATTTGACGACTATAAAAAAGAAGAACCCTAAATGTTCAATTCAGGCTTCTTTACGTACTTTATTAGAAGGATGAGCCCACGCCGAAAACTCACAAAACCAAAAATGTTTCTTTTGTGAAAATAGTCAGATTCCGGAGTGGGCTCAAGGATCAATTACTGATATTAATCATCTCCTTTATGATCTTCATTTTTAACGTATTCCATGCCACAGACAGGACATTTGCCCGGCTCACTGCTGCCACTTCCTTCACAATGCATAGGACAAACATATGCAGAGGTATATTCTTTGCCAGTTTGTTCTGTGGCATTGGAGGATTTGTTTCCACCACAAGACATCACAGATACAGCTCCAAAGCTGAACATTACAGTTAAAATGATAATAAATGAAAAGCGCTTCATAGAAGTTTTTTTTAAATGAATAAATCAACGGAACACTCCGCTCTACAAAGGTTAATTTATTTTGTGATTTGTGAACATTGGTGGTGATTTTATTTACCCAAAAAGATCAGACGATGCATTTTGACCCTTTAAGGGCCAATACCTTGGCTGATACCGTATTGGTTCTAGTGATTGTGTCCACTCATTCTTGGAGCGGCGGCAATTTTTTCCATTGGAGGGTTTTTAAAATCTTTGGTGATCGTATCTTGGACGGTACCACAGGTGAGCATTTTATCACCAAAATATGGGTTCTTGATAGCCTTTTCTCTACTCAACCATTCTGCTCCTTCGTTGTCATTGGCCATCGGACAGTGTTCTACATACAGCGTATCATCTTTGACGCCAAACACCTTTACGCTCCGTATCAATGGTTGTGAAAGATACCCGAACTGCTTTCGTTGTTCCTCGATATCTGATAATTCGATAATTTTTTCGCCATGAGCTTCGAATGCTTGCAATTGTTCCATCCAATACATATGAGCATCTCCTTCCAGAAGACTCATGTCCACAAGATTCAGTGCTTCTGAGACTTTTTGAGCAGCAGACTGTGCTTTCTGAACATCGCTAGCAACAAATGCATCTTTTAGTTCAAGATAAGCATTTGAGACAACGGAAAGTTGGTCTTTGAAGACATCTGGAGTGGACTCCGTATAATCCGGAAGATGGGTAGAGTGATCAGCGCCTTTTAGCATAACATTTTTGTTCATCATACTTACTTGATTATTGAGTTGCGCTGCTGCATCAATGGCAAAGTTGCCATACGTAACGACCTCTTCACCAGGCTCCAAACCACCAAGCAGAATATAACTGTCACCTAGGCTTTCTCCGAGATCTATTTCTCTAAATTGATAAGAAGGAATGGTTGTTTCGGGTAGCATGACATATGCCACAGACCTCTTGCCAGTCCAAAGGACTGCAGACTTCGGAATGGTCAGTTGAGATTGCGAACGCTTCTTAGTATGAAGATCTCCGTACACAAACATTTCAGGTTTTAAGAGTCCCCTCGCATTTTGAACTTCTGTTCTTACTAAGGCAACACGAGTATTGGCATTTATAACAGGATCAATAAAAGTGACGCGTGTCTTAAAGGTATGGTTTGGTAAAGATGGTGTTGTAAACTCTATCCTAGTTCCCAAAGAGATACTTGGAAGATCCTCTTCATAGGCATCAAACAAAACCCAAACTTTGTCAAGATTGACCAAATCAAATAGAGGTTCGCCTCGCTTCACATAATCCCCAACAGCAACACGTCTATTGGTTACTACACCAGTGACATCCGAATACACAATGAAGTTCTCTTGAATGCTTCCTTTTTCCTCTATCCCTTTTATAGCGTCTTCGGGGATTTTCCAGTAACGCAGTTTGTTGCGAGCCGCTTCAATCAAGCCGGGATTGGTATCTACTAATTTTAGAGCTTCCAAGAGTTCTCTCTGTGCGGTTATCAGTTCCGGAGCGTATAGTAAAGCCAATTTTTGACCTTTTTTTACTTCTTCTCCTGTAAAGGATACAAAGAGTTTTTCTATACGTCCGGGGACATGGGAGACAAGACTTGAAGCCAGTCGTTCGTCTGCTTGTATTTTTCCGGAGAGACGGATGGTTTTCTCAGGAGCCTTAGCGCTTTGGCCGATTACGGAGGTTTGAATATTGGCCAATTTGACGGCTTCTAAAGTCATTTCCAAGACGAGAGGGTCATTGGAGGAACCTCCGGTCAATGGAATTAAGTCCATTCCACAAAGAGGACAACTTCCGGGTTCATTCTGTTGGATCTGAGGATGCATGGCACATGTCCACACTTGATGTTCATCTGAAGAAGAGGGAGCTTCAGAAACAGTTTTCACAATTTCTTGTGGAGCAGCTGTGGGTTTTGTAAACCAAGCTATAGCAAATCCTCCTACGAGAGCAACTAGACCAACGGTTATTAATTTTATATTTTTCATTATTCTTTCTTTTTAAATTAGTGATTTGTTCAGAGTACTATAAATCGCTCAATGGCGCTTTTGGCAATGTGGCTTTGGACGACAGCCTTTAGTAGTTTTAGATCGTAATCGATCAGTTCTTTTTCAAGGCGTAGCAATTCATCAAAGTTATTCCCTCTCGTGCTGTAATCTATTTCGAGAATATTGATTGCAGCACGAGTGATATCGATTTGTTTTAGATATAATTCCATCTGCAATCGTGCGGTATTGTGTAGTGCAAATGCTCCTTCTATTGTAGATAGGAACCTCGTCAATACATCTTCTTTTTTGATGTCCAGAGCCTCGATTTTATAAAGTTCTTCTTGCTCCTTGGCGGCATATTTTTTTCTGTAAAGGGGGACTTTAATGACTCCTCTCAATTGTACAATATTACGACCATTGCCAGAAGGGTCAGCATCCGATCTCTTGTTTACATTGATATAATCCAATCCCGCACCAAATGTAGGTTTTCCGCTCAATTCATTGAGTGTGATGGCTTGGCGAGAAACCTCTTGTTGCAATTCAAACATTCTCAACAGTGGATGATCTTCCTTTATCCGACTGACGAGATCAATCTTATCATAAAGAATCTCTGCAAATGTCAAACTGTCCCGAATTACTATGGGGGTTTCTAATGGTCGATAAAGGAGTTGATTGATATTGGAGGTTGGATTTATCTTAGCTGTTTCGAGAATGTCCAATTCTTGCAACAATTCTTCAATTTTCAACTGAACACGAAGTACATCTGCAGCAGTTGCTTCTCCACTTTCTACTTTTGAGAGAGAAAGTCTTTCGAGAGCTTCAAGAATCTCTATATTTCTCAATATTATCTTCTGGCTTTCGATGATTTCATATAACCGAAAATAATCCACCTTTAAGAAATAAAAGAGATCAAGAGCTTTAGCTTGAATCCGTTCATACAGGGCTTTGGCTTTGGCCAATTCAAGGTCTTTTTTACTGTTCAAAAGACCTGGCCAAGGAAACATTTGTGTTCCGCTTAATCTCAATGTTTGAGCGCCCAATCGAGTTGCAACGGGTAGTGGAAACAATCCAACTCCTACTTCTGGATCCGGCAATTCACTGACTTGAGGCGCTCTTTCTATGGCCGCCAAATACTCATTGGTGAGCACCTTGAGTTCTAGATTACTCTCCAAGGTTGCATTGAGCAGACTATCCAAAGATTGTGCCTTGGTCATACTAGGAAGGGCCAAAAGCAGCAATAATCCCAGCCCGGAGCCAGTGACTATTTTGTTTTTGTTTCCAAATCCTCTACTAATTCTAAAACCCCATTCTTGCCACATAGAATACAAAACCGGCACTGTAAACATGGTAATCATCTGAAGGGTCATCCCTCCAAAAGAAGGGATTGCCATCGGAAGCATAATGTCTGCACCTCTACCCGTTGAAGTCAACACGGGAATTAAGGCCAAAACAGTTGTTGCAGTTGTCATCATCGCGGGACGGACACGCCGCATCCCTCCTTCTACTACAGCTGCCCGAATACCTTCCAAGGAAGTGGGTTTGTTCTTCTTAAAGCTATCTTGAAGAAATGTGGCCACAAGAACACCATCATCAGTAGCTATGCCAAACAAAGCCAAAAATCCTACCCAGACAGCAACACTAAGGTTGATCGTTCGAATCTGAAATAATTCTCTCATATCTGTACCAAGGAAATTGAAATCCAAAAACCAATCGGTAGCATACAACCCGATCATGATAAAACCACCGGAGAATGCAATAAATACTCCAGTAAATACCATTAGTGAGATAATTACTGATTTAAACTGAAAATACAGAATCAAAAAGATAATGGCAAGAGCAATCGGTACGACGATACTCAATCGCTTGCTTGCACGTACTTGTTGCTCATAGTTGCCCGCAAAACGGTAACTAATACCCTCCGGAACAACTAAGTCTCCCTTGTCAATCAGATCCTGAAAATATTGCTGAGCATTGTTGACAACTTGCACTTCTGAATATCCATTCTCTCTGTCAAACAAAACATAACCAACCAAAAAGCCATCTTCACTCTTGATGGATTGTGCTCCCGGTTCGTATCGTATAGTGACTAGTTCTCCTAAGGGAATTTGCTTGCCTGTGGTTGTAGGAAGATATATCTCCTCTAGGACGTCGGGGTCTGTTCTCAACTCTCGGGGGTATCTGATTCTTATCGAATACCGTTCTCTACCTTCGACAGTAGTTGTCATCGGAGTGCCTCCCACTGCAGCTTGAATATATTGTTGCACTTTTACGATCGTGAGCCCATGCCTACTTATGGCATCTCTATCGATATCTATCAGCAAATACGGTTTGCCTACGATTCTATCTGCAAATACAGCTGCATCCTTTACTCCCTCAACATCTTTGAGATGCTTTTCCAATTTTAGCCCGAAAGCTTCAATTGTCGCGAGGTCAGTCCCACTTACCTTGAGTCCCATAGGGGCTCTCATGCCTGTTTGAAGCATCACCAATCGTGCTTCAATAGGTTGTAGTTTAGGTGCTGATGTAACCCCGGGCAACTTTGTTACGTTAATGATTTCATTCCAGATATCGTTCGGGCTCTTAATATGATCTCTCCATTGACGGAAGTAGAGTCCCTCTTTGTCTGGGATCAGATTCCCGTTTTCATCATGGACATATTCTCCATTCTCAAATTTGTATCTTATCCTGCGACCTTCCTCATTGGTCATATATTCTGACTTGTACAAGATGATATTTTCATACATAGACATGGGTGCAGGATCTAGCGGACTTTCTACCCTTCCAGCCTTGCCGACGACACTTTCTACTTCCGGGATAGCGGTTACAGCCATATCTAGAAGTCGAATGTTCTTGATATTCTCTTCCATGCCTGCGTGTGGCATAGCTGTAGGCATGAGCAAGAAAGAGCCTTCATCTAGTGAGGGCATAAATTCTTCTCCCGTTTTTTGAAAGGCCAAAACACCTTGGTACACAATAAAAGCAACTGCTATTAAAAAGAGCAACTTCACTCGAAGCAAAAAGAGTAGGATGGGTTTATAAAAATATATAATAATATGAAAAAACCCAATCAGCCCTCCCGCTACTATGACGACAAAGAGAAAGTTTGTCAAATCGCTTTTGTTGACGCCAAGAGGCATCCATACTGTTGCCAACAACCAAGCCACGATCAAAGCATAAAGAATATTGGCAACCAAAGTGATTGCAAATGCGCTTTTATCAGAACCATACTGTTGTGCCAACAAGGTAAGTATTCCTGCTATTCCTATGATGGTAACCACGCTACCTAAGAATGAGCTGTATAAAAAGTATAAAAACAAACCTCCGACAATAGCTATAGCATTTCCGATCAAGGGAATCAATTTGCCTTTTCCTCGAGATTTGAGAGAAAAAACCGAATGTGCCAGTGGCGGTATGATAGTGATTGCAACTATAATGGAGGCCACAAGGGCAAAGGTTTTAGTAAATGCCAAGGGTTTAAATAACTTTCCCTCTGCCGCTTCCATGGTAAAGACGGGGATAAAACTGATAACCGTTGTCGCTACTGCAGTAATCACAGCGGAAGCAACTTCAATAGTTGCCTCATAGATGCTGGTCAGCAGGCTCTCGTCAGGTGGTGCCTTGTCTATCCTTGTGATCATACTTTCGGTCAGCACAATACCCATGTCCACCATGGTTCCAATGGCAATGGCGATACCTGAGAGTGCCACTATATTGGCATCCACTCCAAAGTACTTCATTGCGATAAAACACATGAGCACTGCAACGGGCAAAGTAGCCGAAACGAGAATTGAGGATTTGAGATTGAGCAACATTAATATGACGACAATAATGGTCACCAAGATCTCAAGCGTCAAAGCTTCTTCCAGTGTCCCAATGGTTTCGTGGATCAATTGGGTACGGTCATAGAAAGGGACGATATTCACTTGTGAGACGGTTCCATCACTAAGTGTTTTTGAGGCAAGCCCCGGTTCTAATTCGCGAATTTTGTTTTTAACATTTTGGATTACTTCAAGGGGATTGGCTCCATACCTGGCAACAACTACACCTCCCACTGCCTCCGATCCTGACTTGTCAAGCACTCCACGTCTTGTTGCGGGACCCAAAGAAACCTTTGCGATGTCTCCAACCCGAATGGGCACATTATTGTGAGCAGTGATGACACTCTTTTCAATATCGCTTATATTTTTCACATATCCCAAGCCTCTTACAAAGTATTCAGCCAGATTTATCTCCATTGTCTCAGCTCCGATATCGAGGTTACTACCTCTGACGGCCGTCATTACTTGCCCTAAGGTTATATTGTAAGCTTTCATTGCTTCAGGGTCAACATCAACTTGGTATTCTTTGACATACCCTCCTATACTTGCGACCTCAGCCACACCTTCTGCAGCCGAAAGACCATATCTTACATAAAAATCCTGAATGGTACGCAATTCGTGTAAGTCCCATCCTCCGGTTGGATTGCCGTCCTTATCTTGGCCCTCTAGCGTATACCAAAATATTTGCCCCAAAGCAGTAGCATCAGGCCCCAAAGCCGGTTGTACACCGACAGGAAGAGTATTGGCAGGTAGCGAATTTAGTTTTTCGAGTATCCTGCTCCTACTCCAGTAAAACTCAATGTTATCATTAAAAATGATAAATATCGTAGAGAATCCAAACATAGAATTGCTTCGGATACTCTTAACGCCGGGAATGCCAAGAAGAGCTGTCGTCAATGGATAAGATATCTGATCCTCTACATCCTGAGGGGATCTTCCCATCCACTTGGTAAAAACAATTTGTTGGTTTTCTCCGATGTCAGGTATCGCATCTACCGCAACCGGATCACGAGGTAGCGCATCAACTCCAAAATCAAACGGAGCCGTCACCAATCCCCATCCCACAAATAAAAAGAGCAATAGGTAGGCGACAAGCTTGTTTTCAAGAAAGAATCGTATAAAATTATTTAACATTGTTTGGCTTTATAAATCTAAAGAAAAAGTGTCATGATGAATCATGGGCTCCAAGTCTAAATTATGTTCAAGAAACAACATCGGTTTATCCCAAAGTAGCTCCCTGTTCAAGCAGCAATAGACTTCAACAAATCATGACAAAGTCTATAAGAGAAAAGACTGATAAAGAATAGGAAGGTCTTGAAATGGAAAGGAAGGATTATAGTCCAGATTTGAATTGATCTTTTCAATATCAATATTTACATCTGTACATGTGAGCACATAGGATGTTAAAAATTGCAACTTTAAATCTGAGATCTCACTAATCTGGGGATCTGTGAAATTTTGATCGAGATTATCTATAAGAATCGTCTCATCGTGACAACATTGATTTGTCTCATCTTCATGGAGATGATTTTCATCCAAACAAGAACTGCTTTGATCACAACATCCTCTTGCAATACTGGTAACACTTACTCCCATTATGATCCCATTGCAATAGTGAATACTGATGGAGTAGCTCATGGAGGTCATGAACAAGAGTGTCGCCATTAAGACAGCAAAACTTCTATGTAATACAGGAGTCTTCATCGCGGAAGCAAAAGTAAACCTTATTTAATACAAAAATACTACTTGATATCCGAAACGACATAAAAATCAGGCTATTGTATGTTTTATGACACAAAAGGAAAATCATTTTCTTCTTGAAATGGCCAAATAAGGTCTTCTTTCTCTCTGATCCCGAGCAAAAGACGGATCTAATCCTTAGTTAGTATTCAGATGTATCCCTGTTGGGGATTTAACCCCATCCGGTCATATTTCTGACAATTAGAACTACGGTATTCTGTAGAAATACTCTGGGAAGCCAAGCATTTACAAGTGAATGAATCTGATTATTTAACATTTCATAGCAGAACTGCAAATCAGGTCATTTGTGTTGAGACCCTCGGAGCCCTTCTTGACAAGATTCCTCAGATATACGCCTACGAGTGGGGAGATAATAACAGCCCCGAAGAATTGGTGTGTATAACAAATTGCATAAAATAGGATTTCCCTTGATCAGCGAAACAAATCAACACCTCCCCACCACGCATTGCCAGCTGATAAAGTGCAATATGTTATACACACGAAGAATTGAACAAGGGATTAACTCATTGTTTTTTGCTTACATTCAAAAGTGAAGCAGACCGAGACGTTTACCTAACACATAAAGATCACAAGGCATTTGGTGCAGTATTGTCGCCATTCCTGAAGGATGTTCTAGTGTTGGATTATTGGGTAGAGTAAGTGATTTTTTTTTTGAGGCAAGAGCTATTGGTATTTATTATGGTTATGGATATTTCGCTCTTTCAGAGCTTGTAATAGCTTGGAGACAAAAATCATTTTAAATCCTCTTGGCCCTTATTGATTTTTCAATAGTTCACGTACCTTCTCTTCAAGGGTGTGTATTCTCTTCTCTTGTTCCTTGATTTGCTTCTCTTGTTCGCTGAATCTCTTCTCTTGCTCCTTGATCCCCTCGATCAACACGGGTATCAATCCTGTATAATTGACACCGAGCATGCCTTCTTCATCTTCATATACCAACTCCGGAAAATACTGCTGCACTTCCTGTGCCAACAGCCCGATTTGCTCATGCGGA
>JAJRXG010000005.1 GCA_024276375.1 Bacteroidota bacterium
AGCGTTAACTGCAAGGAATCTTCACGATAAAAGGTGACATCCATTGTCTTGGGGTTCATGCCCACGTAATTACATCTATCTGGTAGTGTAAAACGAGAAACTTCATCTTGACTTCTATAATATATGTAATCTGATTGTTTGCTTCTTTCAAGAGCAGCGACAATTCCACCTTCTATCTGATAGAAATCAAGTACGGTACTTTCGACAATATCGGATTGGAATTTAGAATCATACACTTGTTTTTTTTCAACAGTAGAACAATCTTTGTTCGAGATGGACAATAATATTCCCGAATCATAATCCATCAGTGCCCCATTATAAACAAAGCGTGTATTCTTGTACGAAGTAGTGACTTCCTCAGAGACACATATGAATATTCCTTCCTTGCTATAGCGGGCGATATGACGCTTGTTATGACTTTCGGGATCGGGTGAGTTAAAGGTTTTCCTTTCTACTAAGGTAACAGAAATATAATCTTTGGAGAGGGTAAGATTCCCTCGAGAAGGGCACAACAAAAAGCCTTCCGGAAATTTTAGTTGGACATCATCGATGATTTTCCCGTTTCGGTTGATTTTGACAAGTCTGGATTTGCGGCCGAGCAACAATGCATAAACCATGTCTCCATCACTTGCTACACCCAGCGTACTCTGTCGAAATCCCTTACGTTCTTTATACTCCTTTAGGTCAATGGCATGATAGGTCTCTTTTTTCAGATCAAAAATATACACTACCGGAGGATTAAATCGATATTGATATGAAACAGATTTGTCCTCTGGAGGTTTAAATCCATCAGAAGCACACATCACGGTCACAGCAAGTAGATCTTCCTTAATAGAAGCAGTGGAAATACTATAGGCATAGGGATTACTTACCTCAAATCTTATTGGGGATATGGGTCTATCTTCACCACATGATAGACAAGACAAACCCATAACTACTATTACACAAATAAATACTTTAGTGTTCCGCAACATAATCCATGAATATTTCTTTATTGACAATTGTTAGTTCATCCGAAGAAACCACGACAAAGTATAGCATACCAGACTCAAAACAATTCCGATATGTTCTATAGTCTAAGGTCGCAGTGAGGTTGTCCAATAGCTTCATTTTTTGCAAAAAACCACGTACCGCACGTTTCGCAACAATGACCATCGGTACTTTTTTGGAAATACGCCGTACAAAACTCTTAGTATCACCTATACACCCTTGACAAGAAGGCCATATAAATACCATAACGGTATCACCTAAAGGTAGATGCTCATCCTCTATCAAGCGTTGTGCACACTCAGCATTTAGGGCTTCATTGTCTTGTTTCTTCGTCAGACACGACACTTGTGAAATCAAATACATCGAAATCAAGCCGATCTTCAGACATATCCTCATTGAAGAAATTGTTAGTATTCGCATAAAACTTGCCTTTGTGAAAAAATGAACGATGTATGTCATAGCGTTTTGGTTTTAGTTCAATGAGAAACAATTCATTGAAATCACCATCTAAGCCTTGTAGGTAATAGGGCATCTTATAAAAATCATCTTCTTCTATTTTATCTCCCGACTTAAGACCCTCTGCCAATACTCTAAGGATTAAGTCATCATTATCAGATCGGAACAAACAAATAGCTAAATTGTGATAGTAATCAGGCATGGTCTCTACATACCCATCTCCACCAGTGTCTATATGGAATGAAATGCTTTTTACACGTTCCCATGTGTGTTCTCCCGTCTCGATATCCACGATACCCAACTGGTCACTTGAAGGATATCCGAATATCAATCGCCTTCTCTTGTCGTCATAAGACCAAAAAGGCAATCCTAAGCCCCAAGCAATGGGGCTCGGTGACATTCTACTATAATCATCGGGAAAGGGAATCTCAACTTTCTCCATCTCCGATGTTTTTAGATTAACGCGATACCAATAGCACGCTGGCCATACTCCATCAACACTACCATAATACCATGTGAGCAGATACAAATTGCCATCTGTGATATATGCCTTCAAACTACTAGTGACAATACCATTAATCAAATCCTGGCGACTTGTCACACTATGACTGATGATTCCTCCCTTCGTCACTCCAGAGGGTATCGAAATCCATA
>JAJRXG010000050.1 GCA_024276375.1 Bacteroidota bacterium
GAGCTCATATCGACGGGGAGGTTTGGCACCTCGATGTCGGCTCGTCACATCCTGGGGCTGGAGAAGGTCCCAAGGGTTGGGCTGTTCGCCCATTAAAGTGGCACGCGAGCTGGGTTCAGAACGTCGCAAGACAGTTCGGTCTCTATCTGCTGTGGGCGTTGGAATATTGAGGAGAGCTATCACTAGTACGAGAGGACCGTGATGGACGCACCTCTAGTGTATCAGTTATGCCGCCAGGTGTATTGCTGAGTAGCTATGTGCGGAATGGATAAGCGCTGAAAGCATCTAAGCGCGAAGCCAACTTCAAGATGAGTATTCCTTGAGGGTCGTGGAAGATGACCACGTTGATAGGCTACAGATGGAAGAGTGGTGACACTTGGAGTCGAGTAGTACTAATTACCCGAAAGCTTCTTAGATAATCCTATTTTTCAATTTACTCGATATTATTTCAGTCTGTTTTTATAAGCTATATGTGATCCACGTTGTGATCATTCAATCATATACTACCATTCTTTGGATTGGTTGTGAAGATTTAATGGTGGTTATAGCGAGGGGGTTCCACCTCTTACCATTCCGAACAGAGAAGTTAAGCCCCTCAGCGCCGATGGTACTGCTACGGTGGGAGAGTAGGTCGCTGCCAGTTTAATATAAGCCTTGTTGATTTGTTTCAACAAGGCTTTTTTATTCCTTTTGCCATAGATTGTGCTTCCTTTGGATAGAGCATATTGAGTCATTTTGGCATTTCTCCATGTTAGCTGATTGCTCTTTTATATTTGTGTTATGAACGATATCAATAGAAGTTGGACTATTGAGCTACTGTGGTGGCTTGTCACTATAGTCGTGACATTGCTCATTCTATTGCCTATCTTTAATGCCGATATCCCCTTCCCTTGGATGTATTACAATGCAGGATTCATCATCGGAGCGATAACTTTGATTCGCTATATATTTTTCTTTCATCTACATCCATTGGCACAGTCCAAATTGTTCAAGGTGTTCTTGATTTTTCTTGTGCCTCTAATCTTCTTTGCCATCATCGAAGGATTGCATTCTTTCATTGAATTTAATGATCGTGAAGGCTTGCAGAGCCTCCTTTGGCATCTCAGTGTACAGGAACAATCTTGGTTTATGAAGTATATCAGGATTGAATACCTATTGGTGGGTATTACGTGTTTTATTGGAGGGTTTGTGCTTATCGTTAAGATGATTCGATCTACTTTGAGCCAAGTGAGATCTTCTGCTGATTGATTTACCCTTCAAGATCTCCATTCTTTTACTACTTTATTCCTTCTTTTTTTATTCCTTGCAGTTAAATATATTAAACTGCATTATGGATCCTGTAACAGAATTTAATCAGTATCGTGAACGCATGAACAAAAAACTTCTTGGTCATGGTCACAAAAATATCAATCGCTTTTTTAACCTCGATACCAATACCTACAAGGAGGGCGCACTCGATGTCAAAACCAAGGAATTGCTGGGGCTGGTAGCATCAATGGTGCTCCGCTGTGATGATTGTATCAAGTATCACATAGAGACATGTCACCAATCGGGTGTTTCTACAGATGAACTGTTTGATGTGTTTATGGTGGCCAATCTCGTGGGAGGATCTATATGCATACCACATACGCGCAGGGCATTGGAGTATTGGGAAGTATTGGAAGAGGTAAAACCGATATGAAAAAGTATCTATACGTTGCATATATGGTATGTTACTTGTCCATCGGCCAATTGATGGGACAAGATGTATCTGTAGCCATTGTAGGTGACCGACTATTTGATGGAATAAAAATACATCTGGATTGGGGGGTAGTTATCGCTGGAGACACCATTCAATCTGTTGGACACATCGATGATTTAGAACTGAGGACTGTTGATCGTGTAATAAATATGAAGGGAAATACCATCATGCCAGGTATGATTGAAGGGCACTCACATATATTGTTGCATCCATATAATGAAACCTCGTGGACGGATCAAGTCCTAAAAGAAACTACTGCAGAACGTGTGCTACGAGCAGGGAATCATCTGAGAGCTTCATTATTGGCTGGGATAACCTATATGCGAGATTTGGGCACAGAAGGATCGGGATATCAAGATGTAGGTATCAAGCAGAGTATCGACAAAGGTATCATCCTTGGTCCAACTTTACTTGTTGCAGGGCCAGCAATCGTAGCCACGGGGAGTTATGGCCCCAAGGGATATGCCGACCACGTAGATGTACCTCTTGGGGCGGTGGAGGCAGATGGTACAGATGGCATTATCACAGAAGTTCGTAGACAGATAGGTGCGGGTGTGGATCTCATCAAGGTCTATGCGGACTATCGTTGGGGATTAAATGGAGCGGCAAGGCCTACCTTTACCCAGGCAGAATTAAATCTCATTGTTGAAGTTGCGAGCAGTAGTGGTCGCCCTGTGGTCGCTCATGCAGCAACAGCAGAGGGAATGCGCAGAGCCGTATTGGCAGGTGTTCACACCATAGAGCATGGAGATGGTGGAACACGGGAGGTGTTTGAATTGATGAAAGAACACCAAGTCGCCTTGTGTCCTACATTGGCAGCTGGAGATGCCATCATGCAATATCGCGGATGGAAAAAAGGTGTGGATCCCATGCCGGAACGTATTCGAAAGAAAAGAGAAAGCTTTAGATTGGCGCTTGAAGTAGGTGTTGATATTGTAGCGGGCGGAGACGTAGGAGTCTTTCCTCATGGCGACAATGTGCGAGAATTTGAGATGATGGTAGATTATGGAATGTCCTCTATGGAGGTGCTACGAGGGATCACTTCTCGCAATGCCAACATACTGGGTATTCCACAAGTCGGCCATCTTGCTATAGGAGCGAAGGCCGATATTATAGCTGTAAAAGGTGATCCCAGTAAGGATATAAAAGCGTTGAGAGTCGTCAAGCTCGTCATCAAGAATGGTGTACTTATTAAGAGTTAATTCCGTGAGTCGGGCAAATCAGTATTTTACCACTTTGAGTTGTTTCGATTACAAATATAAGATTGAAGTGTTATGACAGTTCAGACAGACAAATGTCTGCCGACGGCGTAGCACCGGCCGC
>JAJRXG010000051.1 GCA_024276375.1 Bacteroidota bacterium
CCACCGGAGATTGAGAAAAGAAGTATCTTGGTTGCTATCCTTTTTGGGCTTTTTATCGGATCCTTTCTCGTTTTCTTTCAGCCTTTTGATTTGAACCTCGCTGAATATGAATATAAGAATATAAAAATATTCTTTTTCGGAGTAATTACAAGTGGTATCTTACTAGTTTTTTTTATTGGTTTGCCCTACTTGTTTCCCCGTTGGTTTTCTGTCAATATCTGGAAAGTAAAGCATCAGATCGTATTTTATCTGACCGCTCTATTGGTGATTGCCACTTTGAATGGATTATATATTAATTATCTGGAGCATTATACTTTTAAATGGTCTAATTACTGGTGGATTATATGGAGAACGATCATTTTGGGAGGGATTCCGATCGGTTTTCTAGTGCTCTTAGAATACAATCGCAAAATGAGAATCCATGTCCAAGAAGCCAAGGCACTTCATGGTTTTGATTTGATGGATCTTAAACCCCCCAGACAGGCTGTGTATAAGATTTCAACAGCGTCCAAAAGTGATGCCTTTGCTATAGATTTAAATTCTTTCCTCTTTGCGGAGGCTCAAAGCAATTATGTATTCGTAAATAGCATAGAGGACATGCAACAAAAGAAAACCCTGCACAGGATATCACTCACGCTACTTGATACACAATTGACAGACGATCATGTCAAGAGGTGTCATCGGTCATATTTAGTCAATCTAAGTAAGGTAAGAGATGTTTCTGGCAATGCTCAAGGTTTAAGACTTTGGCTCGATGATGGGGATTTTGGAATTCCGGTCTCCAGAAAATACATCCCGCTTATTAAAGATTACTTTTCCTAAGATCCGTCTTTTCTATACCGCTCACGCATGTCAATCTTGATGTGTAGATACTGTCATTCACATACACGAACTTGTCATCCATCCCTCACCTTGCTACTCGCAACATAACCTTGTCATTCGCAACAGCGGAGAAAAATACTTGGGCAAATAGCATAGGTTTGATTCATGAAAAAAATATATGCAACAGGATTCTTCCTAGTAGGTGCCATCACCATGATTGTCATGTCATTACACTACTTTCAGTTTGACGTAACGGGCATTCTAAAAGGCAAAGAAATATCCGATAGTTCGTGGTATAGACTCTGCCTTAGAACACACATACTCACAGGAATTTTTGCGATGACTATTGGCCCATTTCAATTCATACATAAAATCAGATTACATTCTGTTGGTATGCATAGATACATAGGATACGGTTACGTAATAAATGTCGCGCTAAGCGGTACAATGGGATTAATAGTTGCCCAGTTTGCAATGGGAGGATGGATATCGGTGGTAGGATTTTCTACACTCTCTGTCTTTTGGTTGTGGACTACTTACGCTGCTATTGCAGCAGCAAGAAGAAGAGAAATTGACAAGCATAAAATGTGGATGTACATTAGCTATGCATTGACTTTTGCAGCCATCCCACAGCGGACAATGTTACTGCTGCCGTTATTGACCAGCATTCCATTTATGATAATTTATAAATTTTCGGCTTGGCTGCCTTGGATGATGAACACTTGGATTGCTTTACGGCTCCACAACCTATCGAAACTAAAACAATCAATAATATGAAATCCACTTATCTCGTTATTTTGCTTTTGATAATATTGGCCAATACTTCGCCTGCCCAATCGGAACTAGAACTGACTATCGAAGTAACCAATATAAAAGAAATCATCGGTACGATAAGGGCTTGCTTGATTGCTGATGAAGATGATTTTTTATCCCATTGCTACAAATCAAAAAATGTCGTGGTCACGAATAGCAAAATCCTGCTAAAATTTGATAATCTAGATGCCGGCACTTATTGCATAAGTATCTTCCACGATAAGGATGATAATGAAAAACTAAACCGAGGAGGACTATTTGGAATGCCCAACGAGCCATATGCCTTCTCCAATAATGCAAAAAGAGTATTCGGACCACCCAAATATAATAAATGTACATTTAAATTGGTAAAAGACAAAAAAATGGTGATATCGTTATAACTTCTGTGTAGCTGCTCAAATAAATAGTTACTATTCAGGAGGGGTGCTTTTGAGATAAAAAAAGGCAATTTTTTCGTCAGATGACGCTTATTTTTTTGAGGCATAGCAGCGCTACGGCTAAAAAAAATATGACGGGGAAAGTGTTTTTTTTTAGCCAAAATGATGCCTACCTGAATAGTAACAATAAATAGAATAGATTCTATTCAACCACACTTAGATAAGAAATGTAATGAAGTACTTGAAAAAATATATATTATTTGGCCTACCAATAATTGTTAATATTATAGGTTTTATAATATTTGCGCCCTTATTTGCTCCAGCAGCAAATCCTTCCAAAACTGACTTTCAATCTGCAAGCCTAAATCTTGCTATATCACTTATAATTATTGAAATCGCATCAGTTGTTTTGGTCATACTTGTATTAAAGAAAAATGGAGAATCCGTTAAAAATGTACTGTTTGGAGGGAGTAGAATATCGCTTCCAAAAGTGAAAATTAGTCTGTTGGTTGTAATGATGACTTTTGTCGCAGGGTGGCTCTATGTGTATGCCCAACGTCAAGCCGGAATAGAACTTTCTTTTAACATTCTCAATATAAAGGAAAAACTGGTTTGGTATCTTTTAGTACCTGTCGTAGCATCATTTTGTGAAGAAGTATTGTGGAGAGGCTTCGCCCAATCGCAATCTAAAACCGGTCTCAAGAGTCTGGTTGGCATTAGTGTTTCTTTTGCATTGATACATGGTATATTTAATCCGTTAGTACTATTGGCAACATTTATTCAAGGTATGACTTGGGGATGGTTAAAGGAGAAGACAAATTCTACAATAATAGGTATGGCATTGCACTTTGTAAGCAGATATCTGGGATTGGTCTTCTAATAATCATACTAAACAGTTGCCTCCGTTAGGCATGAACAAAAGAATATGTATCTCAGCGATGGAGATATCATCCGATAGTAAGGTCAACAGTCTAAAGTCATCCGTGCATCACACCACACCATCCTCATAAGATCAATATCAAATCGCATTGTCACTTCAAGTGATTGCTCCTGACAAGCGTTTACGATTATCAAAATGGGAGGTCATCTGCTTCGTCTGCTCCGTCACCAGACTTAAGTTCATCATCGGGTTTGGGCCACGAAGCCGGATCAGAAGGCGGTGCCGGAGCTGCTCCGGTAGGGTTGGATGGCTGAAGCGTTTCTATTCGCCAGCCTTGGATAGAGTTAAAATACTTCACTTCTCCCTGAGGATTTGTCCACTCTCTCCCTCTCAGATTTATACTGATGCGTACATCTTGATCTACTTGAAAGTTGTCTAAAAGATTGCTTTTGTCTTGGACAAATTCGATCATCAAACTTTGTGGATACTGTTCATCCGTAGTAATCACCAGTTCTCGCTTACGAAAACCATTGTTGCCAAAAGTCTGTGTATCTCCTATTAACTTAATTTTACCTACTACTTCCATAATATCATTCTGAATTGTAGTGCAATAATATGTGTTTTTCTCTGATATAGGGATGAATCTTAAAGATTACATTCCCATGACATAGGAAGGGATATCGACATTTATCTTTGACACCATATGATCAAGGATTATAAACTAGTATCGGTCTCCCATAAATACATTGATACAAATGAACTGTCTAAGTTCATTCTTCGATACAATGATGAGAGCGAACTTGTTGAGCAGTTGAGTGAGATTAAACGGCGTTTTGGACAAGATGAGATCCTCTATCTCAATACATGCAACAGAATTGTATTTGTCATTTTTGGTCAAAAAGATTTTACCAAACAAGATGCAATTGAACTTTTTCACCACATCAATCCGGATCTCAATAGTGCAGAACATCGCAATATATCCAAGGTGGTCACCCATTTGGAGGGTGTTGAGGCAGTGAGTCATTTGTTTGAAGTAGCAGCCTCAATAGACTCTCTCGTCGTCGGTGAACGAGAGATTTTTCGACAGTTTCGAGAGGCCTACAATTTTAGCAATCTGCATCAATTGAGCGGTGATAAGCTCAGAATCTTAGAACAAAGTACAGTACAAGCGGCCAAAGATGTATATACCAATACGCATATCGGAGCAAAACCTGTGTCAGTTGCATCACTTGCTATTCAAGAATTTTTGGCTCGGAATAAAGACAAGTCCAATCGCATTCTCCTTGTCGGAGCAGGTGAAACCAATACTAAGATTGGGAGATTTTTAAAAAAGCATGGATATAACAATCTCATAATATTCAACAGATCGTTGGACAATGCAAAAAGTCTGAGCAATGAGTTGGATGCTCAAGCCCAGTATCTATCGGATCTGATAGACTACAAAGATGGTTTTGATGCCATTTTTGCTTGTACAGCAGCACAAGATCCCATAATAACCACAGATCTCTGGAATTCCATCAACCCCAATCAACTACCTAAAATCGTAGTCGATCTATCCATTCCAAACAACGTAGCTACAGAAGTGCTTGAATTGGACTGTGTGGATTATATCAGTATTGATTCGATACGATTGTTGGCAGAAGAAAATTTAAAATTTCGAAATAGTAACATTTCTACAGCGCGAAAAATTCTACGTACACATAAACAAAAATTTATAACATTGTACGAACAACGTAAGATGGTGAAAGCTTTTAGTGACTTGCCACAAGAGATCAATGCCGTAAAAGAAAGAGCCCTCAATTTAGTTTACAAAAACCAAATTGACTCCTTGCCTCAGGATACACAACGACTCATAGATGAAATTGCCACGTATATGGAGCGTAAATGTGTTGCAGTCCCTATGAAGCTCGCAACCCAGTCCGTCTCCAACAATATCTAGTCAGATCGAGTCGCTCGGATCTCTGACCAATACCGGGTGTCGAAAAAAATCCGTTTGAGATATCGATTGTCTATTCGAACCATAGAGCTAGCTATCGTGTACGCAGCGCTTTATGACAAGTCCATATCTCTATAGCACTCATGTGTATGGTTCAGGTGATTTTAAACTAAAATCTCCGACCACGGATACATTTGGGGTGTATTGAATATGCTTTATTGGCACACATATATCCGTAGGCTTTATAGTCTGCCTATCTATCAATCAGTAACACATGAAAAAATAATATAATGTTTGGCTTGGTATTTGTTAAAGATTAGATAAAGCACATGGTTCATAGGACATTGAGTGCTTATCTGCGTTATAAAACATAAGTTCTATTAAAAATGACAAATTCCAACTCAACCCACTTAATGGGCAGATGTGTGAACAACTGGGATACATTTTACAAATCCAACTACTCTTGGTTGTATAAGTCTCTCTTAAAGTGTACTAAGAACTCTCTATCCGCCAAAAGTATTGCAGAACGAATACTGACCAATCTGGTGCTTACGCATCCGGAAATTATCGCTAACAACGATGTCCGAGCCTGCAAAATATTTGTGTCTGTAATTTTTCCATATATCGGCGTACAAGTGGAAAGGTCAAAGAAATTGAGTGCGGGTAGATTGCTTCACATCTTCTATCATCCCAACTGACAAGAAGCACTGATGAGACTCAACAAGTACAAATTGGGCTAAGTACCTTCCGGTTCTGTGTATGAAATGTGGGGCTTTAGAACTTCGTCCGTATCCACCGAGTACAAAGATAATTAAATGCTCAATCGCTCAGATACAATAATATCAGCCACATATTCTATACACAATGTTGAACTAAACCGCCTCTCGGCGATGGTTTCCATATTTCACGTCCAAATCCATCCGAACGAAAGACAGCGTTCCCGGTTTTGACGTAATATATGCCAGGTAAGAGCAGAAAGTTGCTGTGGGGTGGGCTTATCATCAAGTACTCTGACCAATTATGGACGGTGGATCGCCAAGGTTAGCTAACATTTGGATCGCATTCCTATTGAGCTGGAAGACGAATAGATCAATGGATATAACAATATCAATATCTTCTCTCTGAAGATCAAAACAAATCAGCGAGGGCGCCAAAAGACACGAAATTGCGTGTC
>JAJRXG010000052.1 GCA_024276375.1 Bacteroidota bacterium
ATCAATGACAAACTGATCTTCGAGCCTCAAGAACAGCCCGATATGGCCTCTATCCGCCGAGCCTGCCCCTGTCCCGCAAATTTTGACGGGGGGATTTTCCAGGAAACTCCTTTGTCGAAAGAGAGTATTCTTCAGGGCTGAGTGAATGTGTTATGCTTTGTGTACAATTAGCTCAGATTCATGATCAACGGATGGAAGAGATTCTTATTGCTGGGTTGACCGAATATGGAAAAGATGAACACAAAAAGGTCCAAAGCATTGTTGAGAATATGCTCAAGCAAGAGAGGTGGGTAAGAAACATTCTGAAACGCAAAGATACTACGGCGCAATGTCCAGTGTGGAAACGGGTAGCAATAAATGTTGCCTCAAACCTCAATATGAGCAAGTTGTTAGAAATCGCTCTCGTTGATCCATCATCTGCAGTCCGTGCAGTTGCTATCCGACATGCGTTCATTTATTGGCGACGGGAACGTGAGGCTGGATTTGAGTTACTTGAGGATTTAGTGAATAGAACGATTGGTTTTTGGGGATTACCGATTCCCAAGATATTTGCATCATCCTTGGGGTTTTCGTTGCTAGTTCTCTTTTATGATTTTAAAAATACAAACACTATAACCAAATTACGTAGAATTTGGGGCCGCAATATAGAGCAACTATTATTGATAAACCCAGGAAGATTGGGTGGTACAAGTGAGCGAATCAAGAGTTGGGTCCGCACAACGTTGCTGTAGATGATAACAGGATATATAGTAAGAATGGCAAAAGAGATTCCATCACAAAACGCATTTAATATCGCTGAGTTGAAACAGTTCTTTAAACAGTACGGCAGGTTGAAGAAGCGACGAGTACTGGTTCAGAGATTTGTACAATATATGGGTGTGACAAGAACTGATATACGAGAGATCCGAAGTGATTTACTGGATATAGTTGGAGAACGTGATGTACTAATCGCTTTACTGGCAATCATAGTGTTGAGGCGACACGCAATAGCCCATCCAGAGGTAACTCTACCATTGGTGAAAGAGTTGTTTGACAAAGCTATTGAAATAGACCCACCCGGCCCTTTCAGTATTATGGTTCCATCCCGTGCAATTTTTAAACAGACAGAGTTTTTGTCAAAAGAATTATACTTGGATATGGTAACGACATACCTGGATCGTTTCGAAGGTAAGTGGTGGAGTAATCTTCAGATGCGGCGATACAGTTATCTGGATGCAGTTTGTCTTGCAGAAGTAGGTAAGGTTATAGATGTGCCGCTCACTCCGATAGCTAGGCGGTATGTTGAGAAAATGATTACAGATCGAAACTATAGCTGGATAAAAGATTTTATTCAACTTGAGGTAACGCTACGCGCAATTGAAGTTGGCCATCTTCGTTTTGCATTCAGTGCTTTGGAGTTGCTAATTGACATACAAGAGTCTTCCGTGAGAGAGGCAATTATTGAATTACTGGCACGGGTGCGTGTCTATTATCCAAATGAGGTTGATGATTTTCTAGAAAGAAACAACTTGGAAGAATCATTCATTACGGCAGTACACACACGCGTGGCTTCTGAGACTATAGGTGACTTGTTAGACTATAGAGCATTGATATTTTGGGAGGAGGCTATTCTCAACTCGGAATCAGTTGAGTTGTGGCGGGAATTGATATGGCTGTTTGGAAGCCTGTCGGAATGCCATAGCTTGGAACAATGGTTTACGAATTTATCTAAGGTTGTCATCAATGAGATTTATGGAGATGCTGTGTTCACTGATATTCCCGTGAGAGAGAGATAACACTGCTCACACTTATATAGAAAACTCTCTACTATTTTCAAATTAATAAGCTATGACAAAACAATTAAAGTCCATATTGTTTAAAACATTCACTCTTGGTCTGATATGTTTGTTTCTAACGAAACTGTGTCTTTGGTCTGGCGGCAATTTAATTGTGAATACTTATCAATCTCAGAAATCGGATGTAATTATAGTTTTGGGGTTTCCCGCCCAAGATGATGGAAAACCAAGTCCACTAATGAAAACAAGAGTGGAAAAAGCAGTTGAATTATTCTATGAAGGCTATGCGCCAACCGTTATCTTTAGTGGCTCAGCAGTTAATAATGAGTTTGTAGAAGCAGAAGTAATGACTAGTTATGCTGAGAGTCTTGGAGTACCTAAAACTGCAATATTAATGTAAACCGAAGCACAAAATACCATTCAGAATGCAAAGTATGCTACCAAAATAATGTATGAACATAACTGGCGCAAAGCGATTATCGTCACTTCACCATATCACACAAAACGCGCATTAAGATCATTTTCAAACTTTGATATAGATGTATCAGTTGCAGCTGCCAAATGTTATGCTTCAGATGGAAACGGAGTTTTGCGCCGAAGGAATTAGTCACATAGACTAATGAAAACGGAGGCAAAAACGTGAAGAAAAAACGAACACAATACAATTCCAAAGAGAAAGTAGGGATCATTCGTAAACATCTG
>JAJRXG010000053.1 GCA_024276375.1 Bacteroidota bacterium
CAATATTTCAGAGAAGGAACATAGTATGATATAAAACATCACATACCGCTATAATCACTTTATTTATGTAAAAAAAGCTACTTATCGCCCAATAACCTTGGATATTGCAAACAGAAAGTTAATTTTGCTCTCTAATAGAAAGTAGTATGATGTCCAGAAATAGCCATTCACCTATCCAGAAGCCCTGTATTTATTGGGTTTCTATGGTTTGACAGGGAGCGAATCGTTAGTTTGGGACGTTATCGAATTGTTAATTTTTTTAATCAATTAAACCGAAATGAGTATGAAAAGACTTTCACTACTATTTTGCGCTTTTATGCTTTCGGTAAGTGTTATGAGTGCACAACGCACTGTATCCGGTACTGTTAAAGACAATGCGGGAGAAGCACTTATTGGAGCCAATGTCCTAATTAAAGGGACTTCTACAGGTACCATCACGGATATCGATGGTGGTTTTTCATTAGATGTTCCTGATGGCAGTACTATGCTTACTGTGTCATTTACAGGATATGAATCACAAGATGTAGACATTGCGGCGATCTCACATGTTGATGTAATCCTTACCGAAGGAGAGCTTTTGGATGAAATCGTCGTTACAGGTTTGGGTATCCGCAAGGAAAAAAAGGCCTTGGGTTATGGTGTTGTCACCTTATCTCATGCCTCCATGGAAAATCGAGCGGAATCTGACGTTGCCAAAATTCTTAGAGGCAAGGCCACTGGGGTAGATATTACACAGACGTCGGGTATGGCCGGTACCGGAACGGGTATCATTATTAGAGGACTTTCTTCGATTACAGGTACCAACCAACCACTTTTTGTGATCGATGGAGTTCCTTTTTTGACGGAGGGAAACTCGGATAGAGGATTTGCTGGCGGTGGAGCTACAGCTTCCAGCCGCTTTTTGGATTTGGATCCAAACAATATTGCCGAGATCTCAATACTAAAGGGTCTTAGTGCTACTGTTCTTTATGGAGAGGCGGGAAGAAACGGTGTTATTCTCGTTACTACTAAGAGTGGTAATACAAATCTGGACGATCAAGACAAGAAGTTTGAAGTGAGTCTTACACAGACGATCGCTCAAACTCAAATTTCTAACATTCCGGATTATCAAAACACATATGGTAACGGTTTCTCCGGAAACTTCGGCTGGTTCTTCTCCAATTGGGGTCCTGCCTTTGACACGAGAGGATCAAATGGTATCGATGAAAACGGTACCATTGAACACCCACTGGATCAAGCTCAGTACAATGCGGATTTTCCGGAATACAAAGGTGTAAGGTATCCATACCAACCTTATGAAAGTGTCGAAAATTTCTTTGACAAGGGTTTTGTTCGCAATACTACAGTAGCTATATCCAATAACCTCGGCAATGGATCCAATGTAAATGCGACATATAGTTACTTGTCGGATGAAGGGTTTACACCTAAATTGGACGCTCAAAGAGGAGGAGGAGCTTCAAATTTTTATAGAAAACACAATTTCGGATTGGGTGCTCAAACCAAGTTGTCCAATGGCCTGAGGGTCAGGGGCTCCTTCAATTATGTGGAGTCAGCCAGTAGGATACCGCCGGCAGGACCGGGATTTGGTGGTGATGGCAATGGTCTGTTTGCAGCCTTGACGTTTACTCCTAGATCTATAGATTTGTTAAATCTACCTTATCAGAGCCCAATCGATGGACGCAATGTGTACTACCGTCGTGGTGGTGCGATTCAGAACCCATTATGGACTTTAAACAACTCTTCAGATAGAGAACAAATCCGTAGATTCTTTTCAACCATAGAAATGGGGTATGAGATTAATGACAATATCTCATTGCTATATCGACTGGGTATGGATCAATATACAGAGCAAGATACGCGTGGAGTAAATAAGGGAGGCCCAAGAGATATCAATGGACGATTGGAGATTTCCGAAACATTGAGCAAGACGGCCGATCACGTATTGAATATGATATATGATTATGCATTGAATGATGATATTAATTTGGATGGTTTGATCGGTGTGAACTTTAGAAAGGAGACGGGTGATTTTAACTTTACTCGCAGTACCAATCAGTTTGTATTCAATCTGTTAAATCAAGGAAACTTTATTGATCATCAGGCTTTTAGTGGGATTCGTCAAGAAAATACGATCGGAGCCTATGCCACAGCGACATTTGGTTATCGAAATTTCTTCTATGCCAATGTTCAGGTCAGAAATGACTGGACTTCAACGCTGGAGAAAGCCAACCGATCTGTTTTATATCCTTCTGTAAGTTTATCATTTATTCCTACGGAGGCGATTAGTAGTTTGCAGGACAATAATGTTGTCAATTACTTGAAGTTAAGACTGGGATACGGTACCTCTGCCGGATATCCTAATCCATATCAGACACGTAACACATTATCAACAAGAACCAATGTTTTTGTGCGCAATAATGGTTCTATTCTCAATACAAACTCTTTATCGACAAGATTGGGTAATCCAAATCTTAGAAATGAAACACATTCGGAAATTGAGCTTGGGTTAGAAGGTCGATTTATCGACAACCGTATAGGAATTGACTTATCCCTTTACAGCAAAACATCTTCTGACTTGATTATTGACTTGGATCTGGATCCTTCGACAGGATTTACCAATACTACAGTTAATGCCGCTGAAGTAAATAATAAAGGTATCGAACTTGGAGTAGATATCACACCGGTTAGAGGAGCATTTACTTGGGATCTTACCTTGAACTATACTAGGAATATAAGTTTGGTTAATAAGATCGCAGATGGAGTGGATAAGGTTCAAATCGCCGGTTTTACAGGAGGACTTGGCAATTGGGCGATCCCGGGAGAACCCTATGGTGTGATGCAAGGATCATTTTTTACACGAAATGAAGATGGTGTATTGCTCGTAGGAGGAGATGGCAATTACATACCCGGTTCAGGTATCGCCAATATCGGAGACCCGAATCCCGACTATCAAGCTAACTGGATTAACAACTTCTCTTGGAATGGATTTTCCTTTGGATTCCAATGGTCTTATGTGAAAGGTGGAGACATTTATTCTTCCACCATACAAGCATTATTGGCGCGTGGGAATACAGTTGATACAGATGTGGATCGTTTCTTGCCTATTATCCAGCCCGGAGTGTTGGCATCAGACGGTACAACACCTAACAATATCCAAGGATATATAGGCGACCTATTCTTTAGATCGTATTTCTTTGCTCAAGAGGGAGGTGTATTTGATGGTACATATATTAGACTAAGAGAAGTTTCTTTGTCTTACGTTTTGCCAAAGAGTCTTCTTTCCAATTCGCCATTTGGACAGGTGGGGATCACCTTTGCAGGAGAGAACCTTTGGTACAGTGCGCCTAACTTTCCTAAGGGCACAAACTTTGACCCTGAGGTCTTGAGTTTGGGTGTTGGAAATGGCCGTGGATTTGATTTTAGAACAGGTCCGACCGCCAAGAAGTATGGCGTTACCTTAAATATTACATTCTAATAAAATAGCTAAAAGAGAAATGATATTATGAAGTATTTAAATAAAATAATCATTATTCTGGCGTTATCTATGGTTACGCATTCATGTAGTGATCTGACAGATTTGGACTTTCTTGATGATCCAAACGCAGTAACGCCTGACAAAGCAGGAATTGACTTTGTCTATAATAATATACAATTGAGATTTAAGGATGCTTACAACAGTTTCCATAATATTTCAGATGGATTGATACGATATACCACGTTGGCTAGTTTTACATATCCTGCAGCACTTGGTGAGGCAGTCGGTGATGGAGCATGGAATACGGTTTATGCCAGTTTGTTTCCGGATATTGACGTATTGTTGAATTTAGCACAAGAAAGGAGCTTAGATATTCATGCCGGTTCGGCAAAAATAATGAAGGCCTATATGCTCACGACCTTGGTAGATTACTTTGGTGATGTACCATATACTCAGGCAGGAAAGGGAACGGATGAAATTAGTCCCAACTCCGATCCGGGAGCGGATGTTTATGCCGCTGCGGAAGGATTGCTTGATGAAGCGATTGCTCAATTGACAGGAACGAATGCAGCCGCACCGGCGAGTGATATTTTCTATAATGGAAATGCAGACAATTGGATCGCTTTGGCCAATTCATTGAAGCTTCGTATTTATAACAATACGCGTCTTATAGATGGATCCGCAGGATCTAAGATTGCGGCTTTAATCAATTCCGGAGCCAATATTATTGATGAAGTGGGAGAGGATTTTCAGTTTCAATATGGTCGGCAGCGGGTGAATCCAAACTCTAGACATCCTTTCTATAATAATTACTATGAGAACAATGATGGCATCTATATGAGCAATTATATTATGTGGGCGATGTGTTGTGAGAAGCCTGTAGTGGATCCGAGGATTAGATTTTATTTCTTTAGACAAGTGGACAATTCATTGCCGGATAATGACAATGTGTTTTCATGTATATTGACAGACAGGCCGGAGGATTTTCAACCGGAACATTATGCAGCTGTAGATCCTAATTTGCCATACTGTGTAGCAGCGGCCAATGGTTATTATGGTCGCGATCATGGCAATGGTAGCGGTATTCCTCCTGATGGTTTTGTACGGACTGCCTATGGCGTATATCCGGCAGGAGGCAGATGGGATGGAGACTTCTTTGAGTTCACACAAAACCTTGGGGTAGATGGTGGATTAGGAGGAGGTATCAATCCTATTTTCTTAACATCTCACGTTGACTTTCTACGAGCCGAGGCGGCATTGACTGCATCTAGTGGAGAGGACGCCAGAGCATTGTTGGAGCGTGGAGTTCGCAATTCTATTTCTAAAGTGATATCTTTTGCTTCCTTGGACGCAGATAATGTCAATGCCACAAGAACTGTAAGAGGAGTTGAAGTTAGTTTGGCGGATTTATTTCTCCCTGACAATGACGATATTGAAGCTTATGTTTCCGAAGTACTAAATGCATATGATGCAGCTGGTAGTGATGCAGATCGCTTGGATGTGGTAATTAAGGAAGCCTTTCTGGCCTCTTGGGGCAATGCAACTGAGACTTTTAACAGCTATCGGCGTACGGGA
>JAJRXG010000054.1 GCA_024276375.1 Bacteroidota bacterium
ATCAAAAATCACAAAGGGTTGATATCCGGTGTACAGGAGACCATTCAGTTTATCCGTGATCAAGGAATTGCCTTGAGAGTTTTGACAAATGATGCGTCGAGGAGTCAACAAGCTCAAGTAGATCGTTTAAGGTATTTAGGCCTTGACGGTATCGGGAAGGAAGAAATGGTTACATCCGGAATGATGGCCAGCCAGTTTATTAAAAATAAAATCAACTCCGGAAAAGTTGCTTATATCGGTACTTCTCAAGCTGCGACTTATATTATTGATGAAGGCATGGAAGCTATTGCAATAGACAAGGTGAATTTGTCAGATGCCAAGGAGATTTCTGCTATTGTATTTTTGGATGACGAGGGTTATGAGTGGTCGCGTACCATCAATCACACCATCAATCTGCTGCGACGTATTAATGTACCCGTCGTCGTAGCCAATACCGATCGGATATACCCTGTGACCAAAAATGATGTCTCACTTGCCACCGGAGGTATCGCGCAACTCGTCGAAAGTGTGATCGGTAGAAGTTTTATAAAATTTGGCAAACCCGACTCTCAAATGTTTATGTATGCTATGGAGCATATTGTTTACTCGGGTATCGACTTGACGCGCAGAGATATACTGATGGTGGGTGATACCCTGCATACAGATATCCTAGGGGGCAACAAGTTTGGGGTTCAAACTGCACTCGTCTTATCTGGCAATACAACTGCACGCAATGTCCAGTTTCTCGTCGATTCTACCGGAGTTGTTCCCGATTATATATTTGATTCAATTGTCTTTGAGCCCACTCCATAATCTGACGGTTTTCACAAAATCAAATATTTTTGGCTTTGTGATTCTTTGGGGTGGACTCAGTGTGTATAAGATATTGCACTTTAATAGCTGTGGCAATGCGTGGTGGGGCGGGGTTGATTCGTTTCGCTCATCAAGGGAGACTCTATATGAGGCGTTCTTAAGCATATGAGGACAGAGGGGTACCGGAGCAATATCTTATTTTATGCTATTTGTTATACACATGGACTCATCTTTTAATACGAGAAGTCGTCAGGATCCATTCCGGCTTCAATTCTAGCCATACGCTCCTCATGTTCCAGACGCAATTTGGTGGTTTTATAAACATTGTTGGCAATGATGGCGACAATAGGAATCATTAATGCGACGATCGCCGGATTGAATATAAAATGAAGAAAGCCCATAGTTATACATTTGTGTATGCTGAAATCAAAACTACCATGGTCAAATGATGCCTCGATGAGCGATCAGAGAAAAAAAACTCGTAGCAAGTCAAGGACGTATCATTGATCTTAGGTGATTTTTTACTTATCATTTCTAAGGTACGGCGGCTTTTGACCTCGAAGTTCAAAATTTCGACCAAACCAAGGAGAAAATTGATAAGAAATATTTCCGATATAGGCCTTCAAGGGTCAAAAATGAACCTCAAATTGCTTGATCAAATAAGCCCTATTGTCTATGGCAAATCGTTGCATTGTTTTGAGTTGCTCTTTTGTAAAGTGGTCAACATCGCGGTGATAGGTCATATGATTTGTTGCTGCTGTTAGATCATTGTTTAGACCGAGTACTTGCTGATCAGAGAGATCCATTTCCCATGGATGCTTCAAGCCCAAAAAGTGTCCCATCTCATGAACAATCGTGCTATTGTCCGAGAGACCGGGATAGGCGATGAACATCCTGTCAAATGTAGGGCTATTGTCTTTGTATGTATGATGAAAGGCACTCAATATGGGTGTGAACCCCGTCATTTCAGACCGACCATTTTTAGAGTATGTATCAAACACAAAAATATTGATTTGCCCCGGAGATTCTATTTCCTTGACTTTGTCCATGACCGGAGACTCCGGAGGGTTTAGGTAAGAAGTGTGCAAATCGGGGAGATAGGCTCGTTGTGGGTGAAATGTGATGTCATGAATCAAAAACAAAATACTTCCTTCAAACTCTTGATTGAGATAGTCTATATTTTGATTTATGCTTATCTCAATCTTGTTGTCAATTTCATTGCGACCCATAAGATGAAAATTGACTTCCATCGTTGGAACCTCGATCATCGCAATATAATCGTTATGGACGAGAACTAACAAATACCATATAATGAACATTGTATTCACAACTAGAGTTTCTTCCTAAACTCTAGTTGTTTGCCAGATATTGCACTTGCAATATAAAATACCGAATTGTTAACTAAAATAAGATGTTTTATCTGTTTGAGGGACTTTATTTGATCTAATCTATGGACTTCCTTGCTGAGATGATCGATGTGATTCAACAACTCAGCCACCGTGCATTGATCTTGAATGAGTTCGGGGACAGCCCCTTCATTAAGAATAAGATTGGGCAGACTTATGTACGAGGTACGGATGAGCCGTTTGGCGATGTGGTAATTTAGCGTAGAGGTTTTATAGCATACCATCATCGGCACCTCTTCTAAAGCAGCTTCAATTGTTGCTGTTCCTGATGTTACAAGAGCGAGATAACTGTTGGCGAGCAAGGTTTTGATATCTCCTGCTATGATAAAAATACTAGGTTCGCTTTTTGGATAATCCGGAGGCAAAAAAGTTTCTAAAAATGACTTGTCAATACTCGGAGCGCAACTTATACATATGTTGAAGTCGGTCTCCATCGCTGCTTCCAACATTGTAGGCAAAATGTGTTGTATCTCTTGGCGCCGACTACCGGGCAGCAGAGTGAGAATGGGATGCTCGTTGATCTTATGTGTTATTCTAAAATCGGTATTCTGATGATCTTGTCTTTGACCTTCCGACAGTGGATGGCCATAGAATCGAGCATCCACCCCTTGTGATGCAAAATACTGCTCTTCAAAAGGATAAAGCACGATGATTTCATCGCAGTATTTTTTGAGCAGATTGATTCTTCGAGGTCGAGAAGCCCACACTTTGGGTGGAATAAAATAGACTACCCGATATCCTCGCTTTTTGCACCAGGGAAGTATTCTGAGATTGAACCCCGCATTGTCAACCAGCACTACTGTATCGGGTTGCCATCGGGAGATGTGCACTTTAATCCGTCTCAGCAAATGAAAAAGTGAAGGGACTTTTCTGGCGACATCAGTCCATCCCATAAAGGATAGTTGATCGATATGTTCCACGATATGTACGCCTGCGTCTATGAGATGGTCGCCACCCATAGCTCGAATCTCAATACCGGGCTCTCGACCTATTTCGCGAGCGGCCAGAGCAGCCCACCTGTCGCCCGAAGGATCACCACAAACAAAAAAGTACTTCACCTTACAATGATAATGAAGCTTGCATGATTATGAGTACTTTGCTTTACACTATTCCCCAACAATATAACAACCCATTGTCACTCCCTTTAATCTTCATATAAAGTGGGATAATAGGCAAAGAACCATACAAAACTCAAGAGCATCGTGGCTGTAGTCAATCCCCTGAGTTGCTGTGTGCGAAATGGGTGGTTGGCTCTTTTTATCCAAAAGATATTGGTACTGATACCAAGAATAATGATGGTACGCATTCTCTTGTGCCGCCAACCTCCGACTGCCTCATCCATCCACCCTGATGCTACCATAAATTCGAAAATAAAATATACGATTGCCGAACCCAACAAAGGTGAAAGGATCCCAATGATCCATCCGACAATAAATCTGTTCTGATCAAAGAAGTTCATCTAATCATATTTTTCTAATGCCTTCAATGGGTCGATCGCTGCGTGAGCTGTCAGGTCGTGCATTGAAGGAACAACCGATACATAACCATTCTTTAAGGCCCAAATATCTGTTGTTTGACTATCGTTTTCAACCGAAAATGATCCTGTCATCCAGTAGTACGGACGCCCCTGAGGATCTTTTGCTTCAACAAATTCCTCTGCCCAAGTTCCTTCAGCTTGCCTACAGATCTTAATGCCTTTGATGTCCTCTTTTTTTAACTTGGGAATGTTGACATTGAGGAGGTTGCAATTTTCAAAACGATTGTTCAAAGCATAAGATATGATGCGATGTGTGTAATACTTGGCGGCTGTAAAATCAGCCTCAAACGAAAAATCCAGATAAGAAAACCCAATACTCTGAATACCCTCAAGACTGGCTTCCATCGCAGCAGACATGGTGCCACTGTAGATGATATTGATCGAGGCATTGGATCCGTGATTGATGCCGGATACACATAGATCTATCTTTCTGTTTTTGAGGATGATATGTTGTGCCAGTTTAACACAATCTACCGGTGTGCCCGAGCATTCGTAGGCATCCAGACCGTCAAAAACAGATACCTTATTGAGTCGCAGTGGCTGCGTCAGAGTAATGGCGTGTCCCTGACCTGATTGGGGGCTATCGGGAGCGACGATGACGACTTCTCCTAGCGCTCGAGCTACTTCGACAAGTGCTTTAATACCAGGAGCAAACATTCCATCATCATTGGTTACGAGAATCAAGGGTTTGGACATAGCAATTTATACTTAGATGCAAAAATATCATTTCGCTTAGCAATTCATCATAATTGGTCATGAGATGATACATTATCTGGATCTTCTTATACTTTTGATCCTTTATGAGCAAAAAAGGGATCTTATTAATCAATCTTGGCACGCCCGATACACCTTCGTACAATGGTCTGCGTAGATACCTCAATCAGTTTTTGACAGATCGTAGGGTTATTGATTTGCCTGCTATCCCACGGCATATGCTCTTTAAGGGAATCGTTGTGCCGATGCGCTCCAACAGAGTTGCCAAGTTGTATCGAGAATTGTGGATAGAAGAAGGTTCTCCTCTCAAGGTCTATGGCAAGGAAGTAGCTCTTGGAGTACAGCAATTGCTGGGCGAAGATTACCATGTCGAGTTGGCCATGCGCTATCAGAATCCTTCTATCGAAAGTGCAATTGACCGGCTTCAGAAAAAACACGTTTCGGAGATTGTCGTCTTTCCTCTCTTTCCCCAATACGCTTCAGCTACATCGGGATCTATCTTTGAAGAAGTCATGCGCGTCTTGAGCCGCAAAGAGCAGATTCCCTTCCTTAGGTTGATCAATTCGTACTATGACCACCCTGGGATTATTGATATTTATGCAAACAATGCTCGCAGATTTGACCTGCTTAGGTACGACCATTTTGTCTTTTCATTTCACGGAGTACCCAAGCGATATTTAAAGAAGGAAAATCATTATTGTAGAGTGGATCAGACTTGTTGTGATCATATATGTGATGAAAATCAGTTTTGTTATGCAGCACAATGCCATGCCACGGCACGAGCTATTGCCCGTCAGCTCAATTTGTCCAAGAAGCAATATACCGTTTCATTTCAATCGAGATTTGGTCCGGAGGAGTGGATTCAGCCATATACAGACAAAGTCTTGCAAGCATGTATTGACAACGGGCAACTCAATGTTATAGTTTTCTCTCCAGCATTTGTTGCGGATTGCTTAGAAACGACTATTGAGATAGGTGTAGAGTATAAAGAGGATTTTATGCGATTGGGAGGAGAGACCTTGGATCTCGTTCCAAGCCTCAACAATGATCCCGATTGGATAAAATTTATTGTGGATATGGTAAAGTAAAGGTTACTATTCAGATGGGTGCTTTTGAGATAAAAAAAAGGCAATTTTTTCGTCAGATGACGCTTATCTTTTGAGGCATAGCAGCGCTACGGCGAAAAAAATAGCGGAAATATGACGGGGAAAGTGTTTTTTTTAGCCAAAATGAAGCCTACCTGAATAGTAACAAGTAAAGAGAGGGCTTACATTAGGCATTTATTTAGCCGTCTATGGGTTTCTCAAAAATCAATACTATGAATCTATTGACTGTTTATGTGTCTCTATGTAGTTTTTGTATGGTCATTGCATTGAGTTCATGCAACAATATAAGGGGATATAATGAAGATCAAGCCATTGAGCAAGATCGCGAGAAGGCGAAAGGAGGTATAGAATTGGTGGTGCTGGGGACAATTCAAGATGCCGGAAGTCCTCATATAGCTTGTATCAAAAAATGCTGTGTCGGTCTCTCTGCCGAGGAGATGGCCAAGCGCCAAGTAGCATGTCTCGGATTAATTGATCACTCCGATCAAAAATACTATTTGATCGATGCTACTCCGGATATGACTGATCAGTTGAGGCGCCTTCAAGAACATCTTTCTTGGGAAGCTGCTCGAGTGCCGGACGGTATCTTTATCACGCATGCACACATCGGGCATTATACGGGATTGATGTATCTCGGCAGAGAGGCTTTAGGTGCACGAGGCGTGCCGGTTTTTATGATGCCCCGCATGATGAATTTTATTGAGAACAACGGCCCTTGGAGCCAACTGATCCAATTGGGCAACATCAGCCCCAAAGCCCTTGAGGAGAATCGACTCCTGCGATTGTCTGAAGACCTTGCCATTGTACCTATAAGCGTTCCGCACAGAGATGAATTTTCGGAGACAGTGGGTTTTAGGATTATAGCCTCCGATAAGGAGGTGTTGTACATTCCGGATATCGATAAGTGGGAACATTGGGATCAGCGTATTCTTGATGTGATTCCGACGGCAGATTGGGCATTTCTGGATGCTTCATTTTACAATACCGAGGAACTAGGTCATCGAGATCCCATTGAGATACCCCATCCTCTAGTGGAAGAAAGTATCCGGCTGTTTGACCTTATGGACTCTCTCGACAGGCGAAAAATCCGATTTATACACTTAAATCATACCAACCCTTTGTTACAGCCGAATAGCCTCCAATTCTTAGAATTGGAGGCTAGGGGTTATAGATTGGCGATAAACGGAGAGGTTTTTCCTTTGTAAAATGAGAAAAAAATAATGACATGCAAATTTTGTTCATCGTATCTCTAATCACTTTGGCCGTAGCATTTATCTATGCGGGTATCTCTCATTTCAGAAAGCCTTGGTTCTTTTACAAAATCACGCCCCCATTACTACAACCCTATAAAAAGACAATCAATGTCATTGTCGGTGTAGCCGAGATAATGGGTGGGATTGGGTTGCTTATACCCCTGACACGTGCATGGGCAGCTTGGGGCATCATTGCATTACTTATCGCCGTTTTTCCGGCCAACATATATATGCTTACATCACGAGGTGCCGGGATGAAAATATCCATGACATTTCTGTGGTTGCGCCTCCCCGTCCAATTTTTATTGATTTGGTGGGTCTATCAATATACAAGCATATGACGGTAGAAGAAATTATTGAGCCGGCATTCTGGCCTTCCAAGTACTGGGGACGTGTTCAACCTTGGGTCTGTGTTGATCGATACATCTCAACACATCTCGACGGCTTATTTGGCCGACCAGTTTTTCTCCATCCAATACAGGCAATCTGCGATAATTAGAATTGGCAAATTCAATAGCGATTTCCATCATGGTAGCAGATTGTTGTATCGTTTTTAGATTCCGTGACATATAGCTCTCCAATTTGCCGTCCAGTTCAGCCGGACGCTGGTTATAATATCCGTCCACCAATAGTCGAATACAATCTTTCTCCGATAACATTCCGACCAATTTGCCCGAAGCATCGACCACAGGAGCTCCAGAAATCTTGTTGCCGAGAAGCGTTTTCAACGCCGTTTTAATTTCCATATCGGGTGTAAAAGTGATTAGCTTCTTGGTCATGAAATCCTTTACATATTCTGTTGTATCCATAGTGTTGATTGATTTGTTGTGCCTTAACCTGCATTATTCATAGGGTTTTCGTTATGAGAGCCAGAAGGGCAATAAAATCAGGTACTCACGGAGGATTTTAACCACAGCAATAGCCCCGCTATTGTGAGGACGAAAATCTGAGTAAGTGCATGATTTTGAAGCCATTGTGCCTCGCAATAGATCACCTCATGAACAATGTGGGATAATATAGTCAATTAATTTTGAATTTGAAAGAAAACACACAACAATTTGCCAATAAAGATCAAAACATACTTATATAATATCGCAATTGATCATGATTGCCATATATTTATCCGAAACGGATTGCACCCTGTCCTTGTAAGACAAAAAAAAATCTGCATCCTCAAAATATAAGGCATCCTACTCAAGACCCAATGGAGTCCCAACATCAATTCTCGTACTAATTTTTGCTTCAAGCATATGAAGCAATTGAAAAAGTCCAAAAAATGTGCGGTTCAAATAGATAAAGTGTGTAGAACCACGGTTGGGGTTGTACTTGGTTTTTATTGAAACCTTGGACAACCTTTCTCCCATGGAAGATAAATCCGTAAAAAACTGTTTGTTGCTAAAATCAAAACTTTCAGCATGGAATGGTTGTAACACCAATGTCAGTGTCTCATGAAATAACTCAAGAAAGAATGTGCGTTCCTCAGGACTGTCATCATCTCGGATCACCTCAAGTTGATGCATGATATCTATAAAGTAGGTTCGGTCATTGAGTGCATCTTCATCCCATAGACTTATATATGCTTCGTAAAATGTTCTAGGAATCTCTTTGATACAGCCAAAATCCAAAATACCCAATGCTCCATCGGGCGTCACCAATATATTGCCCGGATGGGGATCCGCATGCATCTTCTGCAATTGATGCAACTGAAAGCTGTAGAAATCCCAAAGTCGCTGACCGATCTCGTTCTTGGTTTCCTGTGAGATACCTCGACGGATCCATGTAGAGATGTGTGTGCCTTCAAGCCATTCCATGGTGATTATCTTGTCACTGCTTAGGTCGGGAAAATACTCAGGAAATCGAATCCCTTCCATCCATTGACAAGCTCGAGAGAGTTCAATACTGTTGTTTAACTCAAGAATGTAATTGGTCTCTTCATAGAGCTTAGATTCTATCTCCGTAAAGTATTTTTCGACATCGTTCATGTTGATACGAAACAGCTTGCTGGCCATCGGTCTGAGCAAGGCGAGGTCTGACTTTATCGATTCGGCAACTCCCGGATATTGGATCTTTACAGCTAGTTTTTTGCCGTCCAAATAAGCCTCATGTACTTGACCGATACTTGCCGCATAGGTGCTGTGATAATCAAATGAGTCAAACACTTTCTCTGGATGCACACCAAAATACTTTCGAAACGTCTTCCTGACAAGAGCTGCGGACAGTGGTGGCACACTGAATTGCGCCAATGAGAATTTTTCGGCATAGGCCTTGGGCAATAGGTTTTCTTCCATGCTCAACATTTGAGCTACCTTCAACCCACCACCTTTTAATTCTTGAAGGCGCTCCATGATGTCAGCGGCATTGTCCTCATCCAACTTGTCCTTGTTCAGACCGGGATTTACGATCTTCTCCCCATAGTACAAGGCATAATTCTTGCCCACCTTGAGTCCCGTCGTTAGTATTTTGCCGGCTCTTTTTAATTTGCCGGTGGGTATGTTTTTTGCCGTTTTCATCCTAAAGTTTTTCTTTCTTGCCAAAGAAATTTCCCCAGATCCATTAGGCTTTTAATCGGTGCTACTTCTATGAGATCCATGGCCGCTTTTACCGATTTCTCAATGGCAATATCTGTTTTCTCTTGTGCCTCGCTCTGATCTTTTCGCCAAAATTCGATGAGACACACCACTTGTATCCAAAATGCTTCTTTTTGACCCTTATCCCAATATGTACTGATGATTTCAACTTGATCTATACCCAGTGTGCTTAAACTGGATCTACTAATATGTTCACTGATAAATTGTTGAAATATCTCCTTCATTTTTTTATAAACAACTCTTTTCTCCTTAAAGGTATATCTCCGCCCTAAATGCACGACAAAGTATGACCTGTTGAGCGTCAGATTTTCAAAAAAAGTATATAACAGGGACAGTAATTGCTCCTTTGTTTCAAATCGTACAAACTGCTCATCACTCAACACTGTATGAATGGCGTCTCTCATCATGTAATCCCAGATGTCAGCCTCTATATCCAAAAGTGAATCATAGGTCTGATAAAAATTGGAAGTCTCAATATCTGCATCTTCATAAAAACCTTCTATACTTATATCTTCAGAACTCGTCGATTGACAATACTCCATGTACTTTGTAAGTGTCTCAATCGTCTGTCGGGTATGTCCGGTCTCCATGGTGGTCAGTTAGATGGTTACAACACTTATAAATATCAATAGTTCTGGCCAAGGGATTACATTTGCGATCTTCCAACCTAGATTATTCAGACTCTACAATAAAATCAAAATATCTATCTGGGTATGGTTCATCTACGAGTGTATAATGCCACCATTCTTTATCATATGATCTAAACCCGCATTGAGCCATAATATTTTTGAGCAGTATCCTGTTGGCCTTTTGTTCCAAGGTTATGGCTTCATATCCGTGGTGAGAAATAATGCCAAAAAAATCATAAGCACCTCCCATATCGATGGGCAGCCCATCATCCAAAGCGTATATCGTAAGGTCGATGGTACTACCTCTACTATGTCCGGATCTACTGGCAATGTACCCCAGATGAAAGAGATCCTTCTTCTTCTGATCAGGATAAAATATAGCCTTGGTCAATGTATCTGACGGGTTGTTAGCCCAAGATTGAAAGTGGTCAACAGCACGTTGGGGGCGATAGGTGTCATATATATGAAGCCCCAGCCCCATAGAATCCAATAGATGCTCCGCCTTTTGAAGTGCTGCTGCGGCTTGCGAGGTCATCACCAAGCGATCACTGTGATAACCATCTATTTTCTTGCCGATAAAATTATTGATACCATGATAGCGAACTTCGTATTGGCTCTGATGTAGTACTTCATCAAGATAGACAAAATCCCACTTTAACATCGTATCCCTTTGAGCATGAAGACTCAAAGTGCAGTACATCAGCAATATAATCCAGTAACCCTTATGATCCATGATCTGCCAAAAATAACCATTTTGTTATATACCCGCGTATCTGTTTTGAAATGGTGTGTATCACATATCGCACTTTATTAGCTGGCAATGTGTGGTGAGGAGGGGTTGATAAGTTTCGCTCATCAAGGGAGACGCTTTATGAGTAGTCTTAAGTATAGGAGGACAGAGTCGTAGTGGAGCAATATCCCATTTTGTGCAATATGTGATAACTTGATTGTTTACTGCTTGTTGCATATAAATACCAAAGCAGATTCTTCACCTGTTTAACAGATGATATTCTCGGATCTATAAAAATCTAAGTGAAGCAACAATGATATATCCCTCTGTCTGTTGATTTCAGAATCGAAAAATATCCCGTTGTGTCGGTTGTCACTAACTGCCGACTTTTACGAAAGTCTCGGTAAACACGTATCCCGTGGCCGTATCCAATAGTTCGATGTTGTATGTACCTTGATTGAGTTCTTCAACTGGGATCTGCAGTACTTTGCTACCCCGGAACATCGTAGTTGTATAGACCGTTTGTCCTATGCTATTGGAAATACTGATTTGTACATCCTGAAGGGGCTGCTGATCCAATTGAATCTTAACATATTCGATGGCAGGATTGGGAGAGAGGGTTATCTCAGATATTTTTGGAGCTCGAATATCGGCTACCGAGGTGTCATAAAATTGTGATATGGAGGCAAGGGCGGTCTTATTGGGGCTTATCCACTCTAAGATCTGTACAAAGGCAGTGGCATATTTGTGAGTCATGCCATTGCGACTCCAGACAATATCAGCAGGATTTTGATTGGGTGCCAATTCAAATTTCAATACCGCCACACGCTCCCAACCGTGTTTTTTCTCAATAACAATGCCGCCTTGTCTGTCATCCGTCAGATTGATGCTGAAGTTCAAAAAACCAAGGTGACCATCAAAGTCCAACTGGTCGATACCACTTGCTTGCACATCCTCTATGAGCTCATGAATATACAAGGGTTCGTACAAGTCCTTGGGAAGATCACTATTGGAATGCTCTCGATCAAATTTGAGCGAAGCCGCATCAAAATAAATGCGGTAATTCTGATCTGCTAAGACAAATTGTCCGCTACCATCATATTTTATTTCGACATCAACATATACACTATTGGTGGAAGCGTCGTAAAAATTAGGCTGCAATCGCAGAAAAACATTATCATAGCCAAACAAAATTTGTATGACAAATACCAGTATACTGGCAGTGGTGGTTAGTCGCTGCATTCTTTCGGGGTTATAGGGTAATGCACTCCTCGTTAACTTATCTCATTATCTTAGAGTGTCACAGTTACAGGACAACTTATTTTCGCGTTACACCTATGTGTAGAGCGAAAAAAAAGATGAATTGTTGACAAAAGTAAGAATAATTTTTCATATTATAAAAATATTATATATAAAATCATCTGATAATGTGTAATTTGTGTACAAATTGCGTATTTGTACGGTAAGCTGATTTTTTCATAGAAGCACAAAATATTTTACTTAGATGAACATTCTCATTGCTCCGGATAAGTTTAAAGGTTCTCTTTCGGCAGCAGAAGCCATACAAGCTATTGTACTTGGATTGCGCTCCAGTGGTCAGCGATGTCAGGTGCGATCACAGCCTTTGGCAGACGGGGGAGAAGGATCGATTGACTTGTTCCAAAGCAATGCTACTGATTGGATTGCCCTAAAAGTGAGCGATCCCTTGTTTCGACCGGTTCAAGCCCGGTATTTAACAGATGGAGGAACAGCCTATATCGAAATGGCGCGTGCATCAGGGCTTCGTTTTATTCGGATGGACAATGGGGAGAGTTGTATGGAGACATCATCATATGGAACGGGGCAGTTGATTGAGGATGCCCTCGATAGAGGATATAGGGACATTGTGTTGTATGTGGGGGGATCCGCGACGACAGACCTTGGCATAGGTATGGCTACTGCACTTGGATATAGGTTTTACAATCTATTGGGTCATGAAGTACTTCCGATAGGTCGAAATATGAATGCAATCGCACACATAGATCGCTCCAATGTTATGAAAGAGTTATTTGAAGCGTGTATCACCGTGGCATGTGATGTGGACAATGGTCTGTATGGGCTGGATGGAGCGGCTTATCAATATGCTGCACAAAAAGGTGCTTCCCATGAGCAGATTGAGCAACTGGACAAAGGACTGCGTCATCTATCTGATGTTATTGAACGGGATTTGTCGCGAGAGATCAATGATGTACCGGGAGCAGGATCAGCAGGAGGAATGGGTGGAGGAGCACTAGCATTTTTAAATGCTACCTTGTCTTCAGGGATTGATTTGGTGATGGATCATGTCCGAATGAACGAGCAAATCCAGTGGGCCGATATAGTCATCACGGGTGAAGGCCAAGTAGATCGACAATCTTTGAGTGGCAAGGTGTTGGCGGGTGTGAAGCGGTATTGTGATCTGTATGAAAAGAGGATGATTGTCGTCTGTGGTATCAATGGTCTTAGTGATGAGGAACAAGGAGAGATGGAAGTATATGATTTGTTATCCAAAGCGGCCAACAGAGATGAGGCTATACATGCTGCTGCTGCCTTGCTCACGAAATTGATATCAGAAATCCGCTTTTGACTAATGAAAAAGAGCCGCCTCATAACGAGGCAGCTCTTAGGTTTCTACATCTTGGATAGCTTCATGTCCAAGTGAAGGGTTGCGGTTGGACAACTTCAAATGTCTAAAGCGGTTGGCATATTAGTCATTTCTTCCACTGTTTAGAATGAGGATCGCTATCCATCAGGTTGTATCATATCAAACGTTGGTTGACATCAAAATGTTTCATCGGAGTACGACAAATATAAAATTTCAGATATGTACCTCACTGACAGTCAAGTCACTTTAGAAGGGGAAGAGCTGAGATCCTTTCTCTATAACTTCTGCGTTAAGATGCCTTTGAGAATCTCTAGGGTGATGACATATGTCGGTTTTACACCCTCGAGGCCAAGACTTCCGGAGGCCAATGTACTCCCCGTTTTCAGTGGGTTGTCAGAGGCGTAGTACGCGTATCTCAGATATACTTCTGGCGAAATACTATTTCTGATTTTGGACGCAACTTGTATGGCTTTTTGATAGTGAGCACCTTCCATTTCAAGACCGATTGCTCGCCACGAAGACTTCAGAAAATACTGCAATACATCTTCGTTCTGCAAGGATGTTCCCAATACTGTGATCATAGGGCCCGAACATACCGGGATATCGGATTTTTCAAAATCGGAAGCACTCAATTTATTCTCAAGAGGATAGTTGTCCGTGGAGCCTTCAAATATATGCGCACTTGGTATCATAATATCTCCTTTGTCTCCTTTTAGAATACCTGCCTTTCCCATAATATTGATGGATTTTATATCCAATTTTATTCTTTCGTTTTCGAGTTCATAGGGTTTTAGCAATTCATCCATCGTCTCGTAGGCCTGTTCTCCAAAGGCATAATCCATGACAATAATGACATCATTGTTGTTGCGCACGAGATCTGCATCTGCTTCTATGGAAGTGGAGAGATCGCTTATATCAACTCGGGACAAATCAATAATTTGTACCGATATATTGGTACCACTTTCATCATGAAGACTATACATACCCTTCTTAAGGGCGTATTTTTTGACGACCTTTGTTAGTTTGGCGTTCTGTGATTGGCTGAGTTGATGAGCCAGTTCGACAATCGACATATCGGCATATTTCGAACCTAAAGATTGCTTGGCATAAACACAATTCATGACGCTGTGCATATTGGAGCTGATGATATGAATCCGCTTGTCCAAGAGCCCCTTGGCTAAGAGGAAGGACTTGATGTTGTTGGCCCATCGTTCGCCATAGATATGGTGACCGAGCATCTCTCTAAGGGAAGTGGAAAAGTAAATCTCCCGATCATTTTTCTCAAGTCTTTCTTCCAATGAAAGCCTACCGAGCCAATAGCATATCGAAAACAAATCATTGACTCCTTCTGCTTCGTCAAATGCCGCACAGGCATCTTGAGTCTCCTCAAAGGTTCGTCCAAACAAAATACTAAGATAAGATATAGCGACTTGTCTGTCCATGGGTTCTTCGTGTCGCATAGAGCGGACGATATTCTTTAACAGTTTCCAAGTACGACTCGGTTGATTGCGCCCGCTGAGGGCATTGCGAGCGATTTTTTCGGCTTCGTTGTACATGAACGTCAGATGTGTCAATACATCATAGACATCACTTCTTCCTCTCGTCATCTCGATATACATCTGCTCTTCATCTATACGATAACAGTTTCGGCGTCGTTTGCTTGGAACGATTGGAGCAAATGAAGAGTTTTCATAGCCCTCGCGGCTGATGAGCTTGATGTTGCGACACGCTTCTATGCCTTGTGGCAGACGCTGAAATACATACAAAAGTCCTGTGAGTTCTACGCGCTCAGGGTCTGCTATGGATCCATAAATTTCAGGGTTGATGGCCAATAATGAAGCCATCATCGCCTCGCCTGATCTTCCAAGAGGTTTATAAATCCCTCTGATGATGAGATGGCGCATTTCTATGTGCATGCGCCGGATGGCATTTCGAGAGATTTGCGCTCGTGAGGGTGTTGTTGTTTGTGAAGTCATAGTCCAACATTTTGATTCTATTTATGTACTTCAGAGCAAAAATGCACCCAGATTTGCAATATGTCTCTATGATTTGGCAGATTTCTTTCCGGTGCTATTCTCCGGTATTGCTATAATGACCGGATCTCAACAAAGCGTTCTCTTGGATGTCAACATAAAATAAATTCATATCCAGAATATGGTAGTTCTTTCTAATAAAGAGAAAACTCCAGGGAAACTTCGGCTTATTGGTCCATAATATTCCATCGACGATCTGAGCTTCTATCTGTTGGGATAAGGGTTTGTCAAAATTTCTAAGTATGGCTCCTTTGTGTTGGCCTTTGGATACCAATTCTTTTTTCTGATTCCAACTGACGGGATTGGTGACCACAATACTATCCCCCAATGGTATGTGATGCGGAATGTATCCTTGCTTGAATGTCCGCCATGAAGTAAAACAACCTGTGTCGGCCGGCCTATCACATGGAGGAATACGCTCAAAAGTGTTCTGTGCAATCGGCATGCCCACTAAATATGCTACGATCAATTTTTCTTTCAATGGCTTGCCATCAAAAAATTCTTGCAATAGTCTTTTGGCATGAACGGTACCTTGACTATGTGCTGCAATGATAATCCTATTGTCTCTGTGATGATGTTTCAGAAAATACTGAAAGGCATTTATCACATCCCGGTAGGCATTGTCTAGCGCTTGTCGCCCGCTTTTTTTATCCTTTGTGAAGAAGCTTTGAATGTGAGCTTGACGATAACGTGGTGCATAGACATGACCTACCTGATTAAAGATACTTGCTTGATATTTTATAGTAGATTGATCGGTCTGTAAATTCAATTTTTGATTCTTTGTATCTGCATTCCATCCGTTTGGCGAGGCTTTTTTGGTATAAGTGGTGGGATGTATGAAGAAGATATCCACATCTTCTAAGATTCTGGGCTTTTGATCTAGAAATTCGGGTATTTGATCCGCTGCATCAACTTTAGAAGGATGCGCCGCCCACAAGTCTAAATTGCTATAATTGAGCGATGTATTCAAGGTCGGAACAATGCCTTTGGGGACTGAGACACAACTCGCCATTAACGCCATAGACAACAATACGATGATCTTATTTATCATGATGCTTTATTACTTCAGATTTATTGGCTAATCAGCCTTAATCTCATTGGCGAAAATAGTGATTTGATCTTCATAATAACCTCCTTCAATAATTAAAATGGATATCTGTGATCATGGTAAAGTAAATGGAGTTGCAGACGCTTCAATAAAACAAGCGCGTGGCAATATCATCAGACAGATACCACCATGTAGGGTCCAAGTGATAATTACACTTAGATTCAAGCAAGATCTCTTGTTGTAGGAGCGGTTTGCTTACTTTTTTCCAATATTGTTGAATATCCTTTGGGAAGCTGTTGATTGTTGTTTTGGCAATACCTAGCGAGGTTCGAAGACCCAGCATTATGCATTCATTGTATCGGTCAGCATCGGTTAGTATCTCGCTTTGACGGTATATAGTTTCGTTTTTTACGTCTCTGATGTAATGCGGATTATGAGCGACGTTCCAACTTCTAATCCGGCCATCATAAGAGTGCGCTCCGGGCCCGAAGCCTATATAGGAAACACCTTGCCAGTAATTGGCATTATGGATGGCCTTAGCTCCATCCAAAGCATAATTGGAGATTTCATAATGATGATATCCATGTGAAGTCAAGGCGGCTACTGTCCACTCATATTGTGCAAGTTGATGACTGTCTTTTTCTTCCCGGAGTTGTCCTTTCTTTTTCCACCGACCAAATGCTGTTTGCTCCTCAATGGTCAGATTGTAACACGAGATATGGGGTGGCCGGTAAGACATTGCAATGGCAATATTTTTTTTCCAATCATCCAGACTCCTGTTGATCAATCCAAACATGAGATCTATCGTATATGACTTAAATCCCACGTCGATCACGTTTTGGATCGAAGAATGACTCTGTTGGACATTATGCACACGATTCATAAATATCAGGTCATCTTGAAGAAAAGACTGAATACCTATGCTGAGTCTGTTGATACCGATTTGTTTTAAATTTTTGAGGTATCCCGGATGTAAATCCTCGGGGTTGGCCTCAAGGGTGATTTCAATGTTTTTGTCATAGCTGAATCGTCGATGCAGAGCTTCCAATATTTGTTTTAAACTATTTATCCCAAGCAGAGAGGGCGTACCTCCGCCGAAGTATATGCTCGATATAAGAGGATCGTATCGGGAGAGTTTTCTATGGGCTATCTCATAACATATAGCTTGTACCATGTCATCCTGACGGGATAGGGAAGTGCTAAAGTGAAAATTGCAATAATGACATGCCTTACGGCAAAAGGGAATGTGAACGTAGATTCCGGTCATGCTTGTCAATGTTTGCGAATGATTGATATACCATCGCGATATGGGAGAATGAGTTGTGAGACATTTTTGTCCGCCTTCACGTAAGTATTGAATTGCAGAATGGCCTCCGTGGTAGGATCCGGGTGTTCTTCAACTACTTTTCCTTTCCACAGAGTATTGTCCACAATGATGATCCCTCCCGGCCGCAATTGGTTTATGATCAATCTGTAATACCGTAAATACTCTCGTTTTCGAGCATCGATAAAAACCATATCAATGGATTCTCGAATTTTGGGCAACTCTTCAATGGCCGAACCAAATCTCAATTCTACCTTATGGGACAACCCGCTTTGCAATATGTGTTGTTGTATCAAATGCTCAAATTCGCG
>JAJRXG010000055.1 GCA_024276375.1 Bacteroidota bacterium
GATGCCCCCTCTAATTGCCAATTGTCCACTCATAGCGGTGACAGCAAGAAAGCATATACTGAGAATCATTAACTTCTTCATATGTATGTTTTTGATTTGGTGACGATTAAGGTTTTACCTGTTAGTGGCGAAGCCCACGCCATCAATATGATGCAATTAAAACGGCGAAAATATCAGAAACGTATAATAAGATTCTCTTAAAACAATGAAGTTATTTAGTAACGTAGGCTAAAAGTAGTTGTAGGTGCTTGGTTTACAAGACGAAGCTCTTTTTGAATTGTATAGCCAAAGCTATGGAGTGAAAAAAAGCTGAAGTATTGGAAATCAATGACTTGCAAATAATACGTTTTTAAATGACTTCAATCATAAGAGATACACAAAATGAAATCTATCATAATGTATTACATGACGGTCATTTTGAGTTTATTGGCAAGTGTTTGTCTCTCTTGAATAAGCGCTTGAAAGGCAGTAAGCAGGACGATATCTCTTTTGTCATCCTCTTGTTGGTCAAAAAGCCTTTGGAGTTCTTGAACCCTTTCTTTGACCTTTTTGAGTTTGTATCGCAACAATGCCTGATGACTATCCTTGATATAGTTTTCTTCTATGGGTTTTTGCGTTTGCAATTCGAGTCCTTTTTCAGACCATTTGGCATAAGTGTATTTGTCAGAGAGCAAGCTGAGCGCCAAGGCACGGATATCTTGATTGGAATGTCTTAACCAGTATTGCCTATCCGGTACGATGTCGTTGTTCAATAGGGTATGATATTCTTCAAATATTTGTTTGTGTAGCGGGTCTGAAATCATTTCCATTATATCTTTGAGATTGTCAATGATAAACAGGCCTATTGATTCCTGCGCTTCTTCATTGTGTATCTTGTCTCCGTCAGATATCAGAACCCGTACGACATCTCTCTCTTGATAGTCCAAGTTGTCTGATCCCATTCCGCGGATTCTCTGGCTATGATCGGCATTTGGATCAAAATCGATATTGGCTTCTGGTGGGTTATATTCAGTTGGCACCTGCTTAGGACGTTTATAAGAAGCTTTTTTGATTCTTGTACGAATCATTTTATTGATCTCTTGAAATAAACTGGACTCTTCAACATGCAGTATTTGGGCACATTGTTTCACATAGAGTTGTCGTTTGATTTGATCTTGCATCAGAGATAGGCTATTGACCAACTCCTTGATTTGCACACTCTTTTCAATAGGGTTGTCACTGTATAGTTGCTCAATATCCTGCGCTAGGAGAATGATAAAATCTCGACCTTCATTGGTGATAAAGTTTTTAAAATCTTGCGCTCCGATCATCTGAATATATGAATCAGGATCATGTCCTTCCGGGAGGATTACGATCTTTACATTTATATCATACTCTAAGAAAATATTCAACCCGCGTTGAGCCGCTTTTTGACCTGCTGTATCACCATCATATAGGACGATCACATTTCCGGCAAATCTTTTGATGAGACCTACTTGTTGTGGTGTCAACGAAGTACCCGAAGAGGCTACGACGTTTTTAATATCATTCTGATATAAGCTAAGGACATCCGTATAACCCTCTACCAAAATACAAGAGTCGGATTGACGAATCGCACCTTTAGCCTGATACAGTCCATAGAGTGTTTTGCGCTTGTTGTATATCTCGGATTCCGGTGAGTTAAGATATTTCGGGGCTTTTACATTGTCCTTAAGAATACGACCACCAAATCCGATAACTTTTCCGCTAAGGTTGTGAAATGGAAAAATAACGCGTTCTCTGAAAAAATCATTTCCCGATGCAGAAATCAATCCTAACTGTTGTAGTAATTTTTCTTTATAACCTAGGTTGAGTGCATATGCCTTAAAAGCATCGTAAGATTGGGCGCTATATCCAAGACCAAAGGTATCAATGGTGTGGCTTAAAAGACCACGGTGTTTGAAGTAGGAAAGTCCTATGGTCTGACCTTCTTCTGTCTCTTTAAGTTGGGAGGTGAAGTATTTGGCTGCCATTTCATTGATGAGGAGTAAGCTGTCTTTTTTTTGCTGCAGTTCCTTTTGTTCGTCACTCCGTTCTTCCTCTTCTATCTCTATATTATAGCGTTGAGCCAGATGGCGCAATGCTTCAGGAAAGGTAAAGTGCTCGTGTTCCATCAGGAAGGTAATAGAATCACCTGCCTTGCCACAACCGAAGCATTTGTATATATTCTTAGCAGGTGAGACCGAAAAGGAAGGCGTCTTTTCATCGTGAAAAGGACATAGGCCCACCAGATTGGTACCACGACGGTTTAGATTGACATAGTCATCGATTATATCTTCGACTCTGGCGGTGCTTATGATCTGATCTACGATGTGTGGTTTTATCACCCGAAACAATAGTTTGTGTCCTGCGAAGATATACTCCTTATCTGAATTACGCATATTTTATAAATGATACCCCAAACCGGATCAATCTATGATTATGCACCTCGTATCATCCATCACAATAGGAAGGGAATTGTCGTACCTTGGCTAGCTCTATTCAATACATATTTTAGATGAAAGATGAACATATATTAAATATTGCTATGGCCCAAATAGCTCCGGTATGGCTGAACAAACTCGAGACGATTGACAAGATCAAATCCTTTATTGTGGATGCCGGCAAGCAAAAATGCGATATAGTTGTGTTTGGAGAAGGCCTGTTGCCGGGTTATCCGTTTTGGCTTTCGTTTACACAAGGGAGCAAGTTTAATTCTACGATGCAAAAGGAGTTGTATGCACATTATGTTGTCAATGCTGTTCAAATTGAGAAAGGAGATCTTAGTGAAATTTGTAACTTGGCAAAAGAACACGGTATTGCTATTTATCTTGGCATTATAGAAAGAGCTCAAAATCGTGGAGGACATAGTTTGTATTGTTCTTTAGTGTATATTGATTCAGATGGTATCATTGAATCAGTTCATCGGAAGCTTCAACCTACTTATGAAGAGCGTTTGGTCTGGGCACAAGGAGATGGCTTTGGTTTACAAGTACATGGGCTTAAGAATTTTTGTGTTGGCGGTTTGAATTGTTGGGAGAACTGGATGCCTCTTGTCCGTACATCACTCTATGCTTTAGGAGAGAATTTGCACATAGCCGTTTGGCCTGGAGCCAAGCGCAATACGGAAGATATTACAAAGTTCATAGCCAAAGAGGCGCGTTCATTTGTAGTGTCCGTTTCGGGTTTGTTGCATGTTGAAAACATACCTACAGATACACCTCATCATGAAGAGATATTACGGAGTGTTCCTACTATTATGGCAGATGGAGGATCTTGTATCGCTGGCCCGGATGGCGAATGGGTTGTTGCTCCAGTTACTAACAAGGAGGGGCTCATAGTTAGTAGTATTGATTTCAACCGGGTTCTTGAAGAACGGCAAAATTTTGATTCAGTTGGACATTATTCCCGTCCCGATGTTACAAAGCTTACCATCAATAGAGATAGGCAGTCCATACTGAGTATCACACAGTGAAGTTTAGATGACCTGTACAGGTGTATATAGCGTTGCAATTTTTACATTGGTGTTTGGCAAGAGACTATAGGGTAGCGCGGTGTTTTACCTCAATCCAATGAGTCTTTTTAGCGGATAGTTGACCAAAGGGCTTTGCGGGCATTTTGTGTTGTATTAATAGATCTTCGACTACTTCTCGAGCGGTATCAGAAACGGCGATCATGAGCCCACCGCTTGTCTGTGGATCACAGAGGATGAGCCTGTCTTCAAGATTTTGAATGGAGATGTGATGACCATAACTTTTCCAATTGCGATGCGTACCTCCGGGGATGGCTTCGGCATTGATATACTGCAAGGCTTTGGGTATGATCGGTACATCAGCTGTGTCGATCGTAGCCGATAGTTGGCTACCTTGGCACATTTCGACGAGGTGTCCCAAAAGCCCAAAACCCGTAACATCCGTCATGGCAGTCACACCAGGTATGTTGGACAATTGAAGGCCGATTTTGTTCAATTGCATCATGTACTGAGTGGCGATACCTAGGTCTCCGGGATGCAAAATTCCCTTTTTTTGCGCAGTGGCGAGGACACCTACGCCCAGCGGTTTTGAAAGGTATAAATGATTGCCTTCTTGTGCCGTATTATTGCGTTTGAGTTGTGATATCTGAACCCTACCTGTCACGGCCAAACCAAATATGGGTTCCGGACTATCGATACTATGTCCTCCAGCGAGCATGATGCCGGCATCAGAGCAAGCACGACGGCCTCCTTCAAGTACTTTTTGAGCAACATCGGCCGGCAACTTCTCAATAGGCCATCCGAGGATGGCAATCGCAAGCATGGGATGGCCTCCCATTGCATATATGTCACTGATGGCGTTGGTTGCGGCAATACGGCCAAAAGTTGTTGGATCGTCAACGATCGGCATAAAAAAATCCGTCGTGCTTATGATTGCCGACCCATCTCCCAGATCATAAACGGCGGCGTCATCACGCGAATCGTTGCCTACAAGAAGATTTTCGTCTTTGGCATAAATGACATTGGATTGAAGTATTTGGGTCAAAAGGTTGGGAGCGATTTTGCAACCGCAACCGGCACCGTGACTGAATTGTGTAAGCCGTATAGGATCTCGCATTATGGGAGGTTGTTGAAGAATTGGAGTATTATATGAGCATTGATTGTTGGATCTATTTGTCGGAGTTTTAATCTATGTACCGGAGCAGTCTTTTTGTCAAGACTTTTTTCATATATCTTATCATAGTATTTCAGACAAATTTTAGCCGCGTTATTGTATTGTTTATGCTCAACCATCTCGATGGCGGAAGAACTATTCTTTCCGCCCAGTTTCTTTGCTATCCTTTGTATTGCTTCCGTCAATTGATCGTCGCAATCGTATTGATAATCTGAAACGAGGATTTGTGTTCTTAAGTCTTGATGCATATCCACAAATATTGTCGGAGCCTCTTTCATACGTTGAAAGAATCCATATGGAACCTGAATCCTGCCTATTGTTATGCTTTCATCTTCTATCCAGATAACTCGATCACGATCTAAATAAGAGATCTGACGGTATAAATCATTGGCAAATTGTTCAGAAGTGGGTTGTGGCTTCATGTGAATCATCCCAAATGCAGATCCCTTGTGTGAAGCCAATCCTTCAAGGTCTATGACTTGTTCTCCTAAATCCTTCAGGCTATGGAGTATATGTGTTTTACCGCTGCCCGTAAATCCTCCTAAAACAATTAATGAAAACGGAATACTCAACTGTTCGAGTATGTATTTGCGATAAGCCTTATATCCTCCTTTTAGAACATGAATATCTTCGAATCCATGTGTTTCGAGATGTTGAGCAAAAGCCCGGCTACGCTGCCCACCTCGCCAACAATGTATGGAGATTGGCTCTTGAGTGGAAGCAAGGGCACGCATGCGATCTATGAACCAGTCCAATTTGGGGCGTACATATACCATCCCTTGGTCAAAGGCTTTTTGAGGACTCTGTTGTTTGTAGATCGTTCCAACGTGGGCTCGTTCTTCGTCGCTAAAGAGTGGGACGTTGATAGCGCCCGGGATATGTCCTTTTTTATACTCTACCGGCGAACGGACATCAATCAGAAGCTCCAATTGATCCGTATTTAACAATTGTGCTGCGCTAATATTGCCAATCATGATGCAATGATACAGGCATTAAGTGTAAGAGATCAGATATGTGTAGAAAGATTGCTCCGGGTGTTTATTGATCTCCGCTATAAATCTCTCCAATCAAACGCGTGACGACAGCGTGATCATTGCCCGGCAACTATAAACTTACTGATGATATGCCCATCCAATTCAACTAAGTAAATCCCCGGAAAAAAAGAAGAAACGTCAACTGTCATCAGCTCTTCACCCTTCAATGAACGATTTTGAACGACTTGACCCAACATGTCCAAAAGTCGTATAGTAGCGGTTCTGGGTCGATCCAATCGGAGGATGACTTGGTCAGTAGATGGATTGGGATAAACTACTATATCATTGACAAATAGATCCTCTGTCGCTGTGGTAAGTTCGCAAGTATAAGGTTGTGTAAAATTGAGCTCTATGGGGTCGCCTGGTGTCAAATCCCGGTTTTGTAAACCCGGATAATTGTTCTCATAACGGATGCTTCTAAATACAATATTCGTATTGCGATCATTGACAACCGGAATGGTGTCTCCTTGTGTTAGGATGCCACTACCTGTAACGGGATTTATGTATTGCCAGACTATTTCGTTCTCTTCGTTAATTTCAAAAAACCTACCACGTGCTCCCGAGCAAATGAAAGTATTGCCATTGGGCAATCTTTGAGTTCCGGACAGAAAATTAGAGTAAAAACTTTCCGCAGGATCGGCGGCATAAGACCATTCAGCATTTCTGGGAGCAAAGGCGATACCACGCTGATAGAGGTATTGTCCCGTCGAATAATCATCTACCGGAGGATTGATGATATCGATACTCGAAAATGATCCCTGAGGTCTGCCATTTCCATTATTAAAAAACATGATTTTCCCGGCATCTTGGAGTCCTTGTGCAATCCAGTGAGCATTGTGAGATCCATAAATCGTCCTGTCAGATGCATTGCCATGGTCATAATTTTGTGGATTGCCCCATCGATATATAAGATCGCCACCCATATCACTGTTTCCACCACTGTGACTGGCAGCTTGCAGAGTGGTTGTACTGTGATCAATGATGAAAAACTCGCTGATAAAAAACGAATTGAGTAATATCTGGTTCATCATCGGATTAAAGTCAATCGAATTAATGTGCAACCAGTTTTTTTGCCCATCCACTGTAGGGCCACCGGTTCTGTTGATATCCAATAATTCGGGATGATCTGCAATGACTCCATAATTGGCTTTTGTACTATCATAATCTTGTATCAAATGATCCCACATGTGCCATTCCCAAACAATTTCTTTGGTATTGCGATCTACTTCAATAACAAATTCAGCCCACATTTCTCCATCGGGCAAGAGGGCTGTATCCCTTCCGGCTGCAATGGCTTCGTCTCCTGTTTTGAGCTCCCAAGCAGGAATGAGTAAGTTGCCATTGGGCAATACGACAAAGTCATGATGCATGCGTACAGTATCATTGGAATATGTAAATTCCCAAACTACATTGCCATCCCAATCAATCTCTTGGATGTGCTCACCACCACCACCAAATGCAAAGACCGGATTGGCTGCCGGTCCATCGCTTGCAGTTTTTAACAGGTTGCCATTCGGTAGTAGAATCGTTGCCGCTGCCGGTCTAAACTCACTTTCCCATTCATGGATCAATCGACCACAATTGTCTATGAGATATGTACTCGTCGCAGGAAATGGACTAAAAAGGATATATCCATCTTGAGTGTCATCGTCGTATTGCTGTAGCCCTAGCGTTTGAGAATAAGATGGTGTAAAGATTATTAATAATAGAAATTTGATATAATATTTCATTTTTTCTTTAGTAAGTTAAAACTCGATTACAACCCGATGCAATCCAAAGTACAATATTACGCAATTCAATCTGAATTGCATATTTGGTTTCAATGCAAAGGCCTGCCGATTCTCATACCAATTTGTGCTATGATATGGTGGATATTTGACCAATTTTTGATTATAATTGTTACTATGAAGCGGCGTAAAGCAATCAAGACAGGTATATGGTTTGCAAAATCTGTAGTGCTGGCACCTGCGGTATTTACCGCAATGACCAGTTGCCGTGATGTTGTCAAGTCTTCAGATTCATTTGACTTTTTTAGCGATCATCAAGGATCGTTTGTAAGGTTGTTGGCTGATACGATTATTCCTCGAACAGCGACGCCGAGTGCTTCGGACGTAAAAGTTGATGTTATTATTGATCGACTTCTTGCTGATGTTTTCGAATCCGATGTATCCCAAAGCTTTGTAAGTGGTATCAATGATTTTCAATCTCAATGCGTCCAAGATCTTGGAGTTTCTTTTGATGCTTTGTCAGATGAAGATCGGCACGAGTATGTATCGGGTATCGATCGGGCAGTCATGTCAATGAAGTATGAAGAGGAGATTCCATTTTATTATACGTTCAAACAATTGGTCGTCAAGGCGTATTTTTTGACCGAGGAAGGTATAAAACAAAATTTGGAGTATGTTCCGATTCCAGGGCCATTTCAAGCGATTGTCAATATTCAAGATGGTGGCAAAATAATGGTTGGAAATGGAATGTAACTATCGCAAATACGAGATATGAATGATCACACTTATGATGCTATTGTTGTAGGAGCCGGAATGACAGGAGGATGGGCAGCCAAGGAGCTTACCGAGAAGGGGTTGACGACTTTGGTGCTAGAACGAGGACGTGATGTAAAACATGGAGATTATCCGACCAGCAATATGGCACCATGGGAGTTTGATCATGGAGGTTATGTAACGAGAAAAGAGAGAGAAGAATATTATATACAGAGCCTTAAGTACAATTTTGATGCATCTAGTAAGGACTTTTATGTTAAGGATATAGATCATCCCTATAGGCATCCTGAAGACAAACCCTTTAGGTGGTTTAGAGGATATCAGACTGGTGGTAGATCAATGTTGTGGGGTAGAGGGGCATATCGTTTTAGTGATATAGAGTTTGGTGTGTACGAACAAGATGGTGTAGGTATCGATTGGCCTATTAGATATAAGGATTTAGATCCTTGGTATACTTATGTAGAACGATTTATTGGGGTTGCGGGATCAATTGAGGGGATTCCTCAATTTCCCGATGGAGACTTCTTGCCTCCTTTTGACATGAATATTGGAGAGCAAGTTGTGAAGAGACGATTGGAGGCGCACTATCCCGATCGCAAGCTGATACCCAATAGAGTTGCACATATCACAGAGGCAAGAGCCGGCCGTTTTAAGGGTAGATCTGTGTGTCAAACACGCAATTTATGTCATCGGGGATGTCCATACGGAGCGTATTTTACCAGTAACAATTCTACGCTTCCGGCTGCATATGATACCGGCAAAATGACCCTAAAAAATCACGCTATTGTCCATTCTGTCATCTACGATGAAAAGAACGACCGGGTTGCCGGGGTGCATGTCATAGATGCACAAACCAATGAGACAACGGAGTACTTTGCTAAAGTTATATTTCTATGTGCATCGACCATAGCTTCGACTGCCTTGCTTCTACGATCTGTAAGCTCGAGATTTGATACTGGATTGGCCAACTCTAGTGGAGTCTTGGGACATTACCTCATGGATACCCATAAGAATGTAGGAGGATATGGAACACTAGAGGGATATGAGAATGTAGCTTATCGTGGATTTCGCCCGGCTTCAATGGCCGTACCGAGGTTTAGAAATGTCTTTAAACAAGATATGGATTTCCTGAGAGGTTACGGCTTTTGGGGTTCTGCTTACAGGACAGGTATCAATTCCAATAGAGTAGGAATTGGCTCCTCATTTAAAAGTGCATTGACAAGGTATGGGCCTTGGAAATTTGGTCTGTATTCACAAGGGGCTTCATTGCCATACTATGATAACAAAATCTCTCTGGATTCAGAAGCAACGGATCAATGGGGCTTACCGATAATCAACATATCTGCAGCATTTAAGGACAATGAAATGCTCATGCGGAAGGATATGGAAGAACAAGCATTAGAAATACTTGAAGTGATGGGTCTTAGAGATATCTCAGTCCATTCAGGGTCTCATATTATGGGTGACAATACGCACGAATTAGGTACTGCCCGTATGGGGCGGGATCCTAAAACTTCTGTACTCAATGCCTTCAACCAATGTCATGATGTCCCCAACCTCTTTGTCACCGATGGATCGTGTATGGTTTCTTCGGGTCATATGAGCCCATCACTGACCTATATGGCTTTGACAGCAAGGGCTTGTGATTTTGCCGTAAGGCAAATGAAGAGAGGTCTTATCTAATGTATGTTATGTATGTGGTATCGTTAGTTTGAGTTTTTTAGGGTGAGCGCAATATTGGTTTTTAATATCGGCCTCAATGTTAGTGATCGGACTGATAGGTATCATAACCTACAAAAAAGAGGAAGTAGCAAACGCCGAGTAATGCCATGGCATCATATATTCCATGCTTTTCGGGATAAGAATATAATAACGCGATTGCCCCCGCGATACCAATGAATGACATTATGATATGGGACTTCATAAATTGCTTGGATCTACTGGGATAGGCATACTTCCACGGTATAAAGTGCAGAATCCCGACTACAATTATGGTGATGATATTCAGTGTCGCTATATTGTTGAACACAAAAAAGAGAAAGAAGATCACAAAATTCCACAAGACGGGAAAACCAATAAAGTATTGGCCATCAGCGACCATATCTTTCTTTCCGTAGTAAAGAGCCGATGACAGTAGTATAATACCAATCAATATGGGCATCCAAATAGGTGAGACCATCGACGCTTTATAAAAGAAGTAAGCGGGAATAAATGCATATGTCACAAAATCTATTACGAAGTCTATGGATTTTCCCTCGATATGGGGCAGAACTACACCAACATTAAAAAATCGAGCTAGCGAACCATCAATGGCATCGATGATAAAACACAGAGATAACCAAAGGAATCCTTGCCGCCAATCCATCTTGTCGATGGCCACCAGAGACATGAAGGCAGACAGTATCCCAAATGAAGTGAATATGTGTACTCCCCACGCAAGTAATTTTTGTGATAATAGAGGCAAAGCGTTTGAACTGATTACTTTTGCCAAGATACAAAAGACATCAATCTAATTGCATTCGTTTAAAGGATCTCGTTATCCATTACTACTTTTCTTTATCGCTGTTGGCGGTATCGCAGTATATTCGGCATCATATGAGGAGCCGGTCAATTGGTTTGGCTTTACGATTATCTTCACATTATACTTTGCCATATTTGCAATCGGGATATGGTCGTCTCAAAAACCCGAGGATAGTTCACCTGATAGTTTTTTATTGGCGGGAAGAAAGCTGCCCTTGTGGATCGCTATGTTAACGATGGCAGCTACATGGTTGGGTGGAGGTTATATCAATGGAACTGCAGAAGCAGCGGCAACAGGTGGATTGGTATGGGTTCAGGCGCCTTGGGGGTATGGATTGAGTTTAATCTTCGGAGGTATATTCTTTGCTCGTAAAATGCGGCGCCTTCAGTTTCGTACCATGTTGGATCCATTGACACAACGATTTGGATCCAAAGCTACCGGTTGGTTTTTTATACCGGCTGTGTTAGGAGAGATTTTTTGGATTGCTGCGATTTTGACTGCCTTAGGAACCACTTTCTCGGTATTGATTGGTTTGGATACAACGAGTTCTATCATCGTATCTGCCGTCATTGCCATCCTTTATACAGCAGTTGGAGGGCTTTGGTCGGTGGCTTATACAGATGTTTTTCAACTCGGATTGATTGTCATGGGACTCTTTCTTGCAATTCCTTTTTTGTTGAATGGTCTAGGAGGAATGGCTGGGTTGTGGTCAGCATATCATGAGCAATTTGGTGGAATGGCCTCATTGGTTCCCAACAAAGAGCTTATGGGCAATCATTTTTGGAATTGGATCGATATTGCTTTACTACTTGTGTTTGGGGGAATACCCTGGCAGGTGTATTTCCAACGTGTTCTGGCGGCCAAAAATGAAAATACTGCCATGTGGCTCTCTATATCAGCCGGAATAATCTGTATGATTGTAGCCATGCCGGCAGCCATGATCGGTATGACAGGTGCGGTGACCGATTGGTCGGCATTGGGCTTGATGCAACCTGACAACTTGGCCAGCATATTGCCATTTGTACTGCATCAATTGACGCCCTCTGTGATTGCCTTGATTGGATTGAGTGCGATTGCGGCGGCGGTTATGTCCTCCATGGATTCTTCATTGTTATCGGCCAGTACTCTGGCAATTTGGAATGTTTATAAGCCACTTCGTAAACCTGATTTAGGATCGCATCAATTAAAGAAAATGATCCAACGCACTATAGCAATTGTTGGTTTGGCTGCCACGATACTGGCCTTGCAGATAGAGAGTGTTTACGCTCTGTGGTATCTGTGCAGTGACTTTGTATATTGCTTATTGTTTCCAGGACTCGTCGTAGCTATGTTTGACCCTAAGGCCAATCGCATTGGTGCGCTTTCGGGATTTGCAGTTGCATTGATATTGCGTATAGGAGGTGGAGATCCCACACTGGGCATCCCTGTATTGCTTCCATATCCTATGATCGAAGAAGGGGTAGTATTGTTTCCTTTTCGTACCTTGGCGATGGTGTCCGGACTGTTGACGATGTTGATTGTCTCCAGAACGACTCAACGTTTAAGTCCATCTGTTGCCTTGCGACGTGTAGAGCAATGAACTGCCCCATTGTTATGGCAATTGGATCTCCATCATGATCGGTTATAAGCAGTGTTCATCACATACGCTTCATATCCATCACGAGTGAGAATACGGCATCTATGTCCTTTTTGTTGACGACAAGTGTGATTTCATGGGCGGTAGAGACAACTTCAATCAAATTAATTCCTTGCCATGCCAACTGTTTTAAAATGGAGTAATACACTCCATAGGTGTCAAGATTGACGCGCGGCAACATTAGGGTAACTGAAGATAACTCATCTCTCTTGATAATCATATCTTCATTTGAAAACAAGGTTTCTACATGATCACTCAGTGCCTTGCTCACTATGATCGTAGTTTCATATACTCCCCGGCAATAAGAGTTGAAGTAGTTGGTATTCTGATCTATTTGTTTTAGTAATTGTGCTTGCAAGCGGAGTAGTGTTTCGCTGTTGCGAAATGAATATTCGATGAGATCAGACCGGACTATGATATCTCCCAATTGTTTCATAAAGGTACTCAATGATTTTTCCATGCGCAGATAATCAGTATGAGGCATACGCTTAATGGCCATGAGAATAGCACCTACTTGAACCTCCTTTCCCAATTTTTTTGACAATTTAGGTTGTAAGTACCGAGCCAACGACGAGTTGTTGATCAAACCATTGTTGAGTGTCTCCTGTATGTATGGTGATCTTTCGATAAGTTGGGTGATGGCCTGACTGAGCGTCATCATTGTGTTGAATATTTAACACAATGTTACTAAAATGATACGAATACCCATATTCATACATACCCAATGTTTTCATTTTAGCTTTGCAACTTAAATGGGAAACAGAAATGATCGTAATGAAATTTGGGGGAACCTCTCTGGGAGATGCCCAGAGGATTTGTGAGGTGATAGATATTGTCACCGGTTATCCCGGAAAGAAGATTATTGTGCTTTCAGCGATGTCTGGTACGACTAATCTCCTTATGGATATTGCACAGAACGTGGTACTCAAGGACATGGGTTCTGCCATGACAGGATTGGATGCATTGTATCAGAATTATGTCAGCGTTCTTGATGAACTCTTCACCGAAAGGCAATACATCTCCCAAGGTATGGATATGTTAGATCAACAGTTTATGAAGTTGAAGACTTGGATTGAGGATTCCGGAGAAGATGGTCTCACTCAACGGATAGTTTCAATCGGTGAGTGTCTATCGACCCATCTGTTTTTACTCAAGTGTAGTGCTCAGGATATTGAGGCGGCACTATTGCCGGCTCTTTCCTTTATGAGAACAAAAGCTGACCATGAGCCGGATATGGAACGTATATCAAGAGATATTGAGGTGACAATGGACGAGGTAGGTGCACATGAGATTCTGATTACACAGGGTTATATATGCCGCGATCATCGAGGAGAGATCTCTAATCTTCAACGAGGGGGCAGCGATTATACTGCTACTATTGTGGGAGCGGTATTGGGAGCTGAAGAAGTGCAGATATGGACAGACATTGATGGACTGCGGAGCAATGACCCTCGTGTAGTTCAGGATACATTGCCTATCAGATATCTGTCCTATCGAGAGGCTGCAGAGTTAGCATATTTTGGGGCTAAAATATTGCATCCCACTTGTGTATTGCCGGCGGAGAAAGCTAAAGTTCCATTGAGGCTCAAATATACAATGCGTCCGGATGCCCCCGGTACCCTTATCGGAGAGCAGACAAGCAGACGTGAGATCACCGCTATTGCGGCCAAAGACAAAATTACTGCGATCAAGATCTACTCTCACCGCATGCTCAATGCACACGGGTTCTTACGCAAGGTATTCCAAGTATTTGAAAATCACTGTACATCTGTTGATATGATAACCACTTCTGAGGTTGCTGTATCTTTGACTATCGACAACACAAGTACACTGCCGGCAATCAGACAGGATCTATCTCAGTACGCAGAGGTTGAAGTAGAGGGAGATTTTAGTATTATTTGCATTGTTGGAAATGCACTCTACGCAGATGGCTACTATGTCAAGACTATTTTTCAGGCATTGAGCAAGATCCCGTGCCGAATGGTATCGATGGGTGGCTCTCGGTACAATATTTCTGTACTGGTTAAGAGCGAGCGAAAAAATGAGGCCTTATTAGCGCTCAATTGTCTTTTTAGCAAGGAGATAGTCTGTGCTTAAAATTTGTAATTAAAATCTATCCAGTACTCAACATTGAGATAGTCTCTTACTTCTTCATGAATGGGAAATAGAATGTGCAACCCATAAGTCCAATTTCCAAATCCTGATTTGTATCCCCCTCCCACAGCGGGATAGGTGTAAGTGTTCCGGATATTGCCATTTCTCTCTAAACTCGTTCGCCCATATTCTCCTTGTAGGAATATATCTTGAGTTACAGAGAGGCGTAGAAATGCAGCACCTCCATAGCTAAACAAGTTGATATCCGGAGCTCCAATATTGTTGAAATTGTCATAAAAGAACTTTCCATTGACACCAAAACTCAGAAAATTGTTGAGGTCATAACCATAGGAGACTTTGGCGGAAGCCATAAACCCACGATTGAATCCCAAGTTTCCAAGTGAAATACCCAACCAAGTTCCTTGATCCGCATACTCATCACTCGATCTACGCGGACTTTCGCGCCTTGTCGTTCGGGGAGCTCTACGTTGAGCATCCACTTCTTCAGCAACAATGAATAACAACACAATTAATAACAGATTTCTCAAGATCATTTTACAAACGTTTATGAATCATTGATTCTATTCATGGTTTTAACATAAACAAATCCATATCACCATCCTATACATAAAATATTGCAGACAAAGATGGGATAAAATTTGAATGAAAAATGTCTTCCAACCCTTGATAATGAACTTTACTTTAAACTAATATTCATATTCCTTGCGTTCTTACGTTCACAATAGTGAATTTTATGCTCTCTTTAAGCGATCTCCTATCTGTATAAATGAAGGTTGCAAGGAGGTGTAACCGTGAGGATATGGAGAACCATTATGAAGTGTATATCCGATTTCTCCTCGCTCTTTTAATAGGGCTGATGGGTCATTTTGAGATACTAAGTGGGCAGAATTGTAGCCTGGAAAGCTTGTTTGACCAGGAAGTTGAAATCCTTGATGAAAGTACCATTTCGCTACGAATAAAGGTTGAGAATGCCGCTTTTGATGATCTTTCAGATCCCTTTCAAGGTATTTGTGGTATCAGATTAAATTTCAATCACAGTAATTTGGCAGATCTTGTCATGACACTCACTTCGCCAGGCGGTCAAACCGTAGTTCTCATAGGACCTGCCAATAAGAATGGGACGATACCTGTCTTGCCATTATTTCCAATCGAACACGATATTACCTTCTTGCCAAGAATTAATACCGCAACACCAGATCCGGATCTTCCGGTTGAATGGACTAATAATAATCTCAATTGGGGGATGAATGCTCCCTACAGTGGGAGCTATTATCCCTTTAATGGTGATTTGCAATTGGATATGTCGTCCGGATCCGTCAATGGTATATGGGAGTTGACGATACAGGATGCTTTTATTAATGATATTGGCTTGCTCAGAATCTTCGAGATAGACTTTTGTATTGATAATGGCATTCAATGTAGTCCTTGTGAGTCAAGAGCGGGGGTATTTCAAGATTCGATTATAGGGATTTGTCAGGGGGAGGATATAGATATTGTAGGATTGTATGGTTCAGACAATTTTGATACAGCGCTATATGAAGATGTTTTTGTCATTTATGAAAATGATCAGATTCTTGCTCCTTTTGACAGTATTGATTTTCGTTTGTTAGATCAAGGTACTTATGAGGTCTATGGTCTCAACATTGATATGGCACAGACGGACTCTTTACTTGCAGATCTTGAGTTCCTATCACGTACGGAGATGCTCTTGATGCTCGATGGTGCAGGTGGTCAGTACTGTGCGAGTCGGAGTGAAGCGTTGATTGTAGAGGTCAATATTCCAGTAGATACTATAGAGATGGATACGGTATTTTTATGTCTTGGTGAGTTTGTGGTTATTAGTGGAGATACTTTGAACAATTCGGGTAGATATACTTTTTTTTCAGCTACTTGTGATAGTGTAACCAATATTTCGATTGTTGCTAGCGACCTCATTGCTGATCTGCAGGAGGACACCATCTATCTTAGCTGTGTTACTAACTCTGTAACTACTAGTATTCAAGTTCAATCTTCTATGGCCGTGGGTATAACTTGGACGGACATAAACAATAATAGTATCGGTATAGACTCGACTATGACGATCAATGATGTGGGAAGTTATACGGTAGTGGTCACTGACGGGATCTGTGCGGATACGCAACGACTTACAGTTCTGAATCCCGTAGATACGATGTTTATTTCATTGATTTTATCCGGAGTTAGTTTGAATTGTAGAGACTCTGTTATCACCGCTACTGTGATTTCGAATTTTGCATACGACAGCATTGTATGGGACAAGGATGGTGGCCGATTCAGTGAGGGATCTACTCTGGACATTCGTTTGGCAGGGAGTTATATTGTTTCCGTTTATGGTCAAAATGGCTGTATCCTCAGTGAATCTTTTGACATTGAAGACAACACTCAATCTCCCCAAGTTCAACTCGTTTTGGACTCACTCAATTGCAGAGATAGAAGTACGGTGCTTGCAGTGAGGAGTTCTGATGATGCTCTATCGTATGCTTGGAGCGATGGAGATAACAACTTATTGGACACCACATCGACTCTGATTGTAGATGCAGCGGGCATATATAAGGTCTCCATTGTCAATCAGAACTTCTGTGACACTTTACTTCAAGGCGTCGTGCCCATTGATACCCAAGCCATTATTATACGTGATGTACCCAATGAGATCATTTTAAACTGTCAACTTGAGAGGCAGGATATTCGTCCTGTGGTCCTTGGCTCCAATATCCTCAATAGCTATTGGATTAGAAACTCAGATGATACGATATCTAGCGACACTGAAATCATTTTAGGTGAACCGGGTTTGTTTGAATTGGTGGTTGAGGGAGAGAATTTTTGTGTTTCAAGTGCCGGTGTAATCGTAGATATTGACACAGTGGCACCTCAGCTAACAATCGCAGGAAGAGACCTGGATTGCAATAATCTAGAGGTCACTTTGATTGCACAATCCGATTCTGATGACTTGATCTATGCTTGGGCTGGATCTTTTGATCGTAAAGTAGGAGATACATCTATAGTCACTACCACCACGGGTATTTATGCAGTAGGCGCCTTGGACACAATCAATGAGTGTACGAGTATAGATACTTTTGTAGTGCGTAGTGATCTGACAGAACCGACCATTGTTTTAGAAGGTGATTCTGTATTGACCTGCAATCAGAGCGTGGTTGAAGTCACAAATGTAGGGTTCGACCATGTACAGAGTCAATGGATGACACCCGATGGAAGTATTGTAACCGAAGATATGATTCGCATTGATTTGCCCGGGCGATATGTCTATCGAGCGACCAGGAGCAATGGATGTTATGCAGAAGAAGAGTGGATTGTGTCGGATGACTTGGGATTGGTCGTTCCGGATTTGCCCGATACGATTAGACTCAATTGTCTTCTGGGGGATACAATAATTGCTCCCGTTTTGACAAGTGAGATTGCGGAGGTTCGATGGTTTGCATATGGTGATACCATTATTGACAATCAGAGATTGGTCAATCAAGAGGGTGTTGTCACTGCACAATTCGAAGGCACCAATGGATGCCTTATTCAGCGATCTATTGTCGTTGTATCCGATATGACACCTCCTCAGATTGGTATAATCAACGATACCATAGATTGCAATACGCCTGTTGTGACCATAGGCACTGACATAGTATCAGAGACATATATTTATGAATGGTTTGGAGGATATGATGGGAGGGGGGATACTTCATTTGTTCTAGTCTCCCAACCGGAGATCTTAATGTTGTCAGTCACCGATATTGACAATGGCTGCACCAGTCGTATAAGTATCACAGTCGAGGAAGATACGAGGCCTGTTCTTCCGACCATTGTCAGAACTACCATGTTGAGTTGTGAGCGCCCTATCGGTCGTATCGCAGTGACGGCTGATCAACCTATTGATGTTGTATGGACGGATCCCGATGGAATAGAGTATTTTTCTCCCGATGGAATTGTAGATAGAGCAGGTTCTTATTCGATCGATGTAGTGGGTGTCAACGGTTGTAATTTTTTTACTGAATGGGAGGTCATAGATCTACGGACACCGGTGGAAGTCCAAATTGACACTCAGGTTGTGATTTCTTGTCAACAACCATCTGTTACTGTGAGCCCCTTGCAAATATCCCCCGATGCAAGTTTGTTTTGGGTCTTTCGGAATGGCGATACACTCAATACTCCCATGGTCGAAATCTCTAGTCCGGATCTATCCGGTCTGTATGTTATTGACGGTATGGGATGTGATACCTTTATCTCCATTGGCTTGGCATATGATACAATGCGACCCGAGGTTATGATTCTGTCGGGGGATACCACGCTTTGCACCTCAAGTACTTTAGATCTCCAAGGTACACCTGTTGATCAGACCGATATTGAAGTGACTTGGTTTAGGGACAATTCCATATATGATGTTGGAGATGTTGTTTCACGAGCTTCGGAATCAGGTGCGTATCGCCTCGAATTTCGCGATATGAACAATGGATGCATAGGTTCCGATGAGGTCAATGTGCGGATTTCAACAGATCCACTGAGGAGTATAGATGTCGAAGTTATTCATCCGATATGTGAGAATGACAATGACGGCAGTATTCGAGTAGTTGACATCACTGGGGGGGAAGGAGACCTGACGATTAGATTCAATGGTAGTCCTATCGACCTCCAAGAGATTCAGTTTCCACTAATTCCGGAATTTTACAGATTGGAGGTGATGGATGAATTTGGATGCATGATAGATACACTTGTTGAGATTGTTCCAGGAGTGATGTATGCGATAGATATTGGATCAGATCTAACCGTAAATAGAGGAGATGAACTCTTGATCGTCCCCAGTTATTCCGGTAGTATTCCCGCCAATACAGATTTTTCCATTGATGGTACAATGGTGGGCTCGGATATTGATTCCATTTTATTTATGCCGACGGCAAGTGGTATAGTCACAGCGAGAAGTACATCGGTTGAAGGATGTATCGCAGAAGATAGTTTGTACTTGGACGTGTTATCTAATTTAGGTTCGGTATCCTTATACATCCCCAATATCTTGGTCACTAATAGTGCGATCGGCAATAATACAATTTCTATACAACTGCCGGACGATGTTTTAAGTCTGGATAACTTTGCCATTTATGACCGTTGGGGGCAGCAGCTTGTAAGGATTGAAAATTATCAAGATCGATCACCAATTGTCCTTTGGGATGGAACATTTAAAGGACAATTTGTAACTCAAGGAGTATATATTTTTAAATATGAAATTACGACTATTTTTGAGTCTCGACGCAAGGTAGTTGTAGGTGATATCACTGTATTGAGATAGAATATTGTTTAATAAATTCTCATTGGTGTTGATATTATTTGTCAGGACAAATAAATTGCAATCGTATTCTAAATTATCATATAAGAAGATACTTTTATATATGCATTAACATATATAAAAGTATTCAATTATATAGTCTGTTGATTATTGGGTGATTATATATTTTACTTTATTATATTTTTATTTAGTTAAAAAATGTTATAGAGAGAATTTTAAATATGTTTACTTTCGGTAATCAAGGGGGCAAATTGCACAATCAAGTTATCTGAAAGTTAAACAATGAACAGACCGTTTTGGGGGTATTTTTATAAGTATTTAGATCGAGATTCAAGCAAAAGGAGTTTTACATTTATTGGGTTTTTATTGATTATGATATTGACACTTGTAGGGATTCAAGAAGTCAAGGCGGATCATTATTGGTACGTGAATTCGCTTTCCATTGTGGAGAACCCGGTAGGGTCGGACATGTATGATATTAACTATACATTTACCGTCAATGGTTTAACTGTAAAAAGATTTTATTGGGAGTTATATGTAGTTGAATCTGGTTGTAACACCTCAGATGGATTTACGAAGAGTTTTACAGGTTGTACTTTGTTGGGGAACCTTGCATCCGGCAATTATTCTGGCACGTTGGCAACTGGTATATTGTTATGTCCCGGCAAGACCTATGATGCCATTCTTTATACACGCAGGAGAGGTGATTGTCTTAGCGATAATACGGGGGGGTCTGGTGGTTCTAACGCTCCGAATTGTGGAATCGGTTGTGGGGACACGTCTTGCGGTTGTCCTGAAGATCGAGCGTCTGTTGCGTCCCCACAGGGTCTTTTGACCAAGTATCCTGGGATTGCGACTGGAGACCCTGCCAATATCTGGGCTGGCTCACCGTTGGATGCACTTGGAGATACACCATCATTTGATGGCAACTGGGCCTATTTACGCGCTACCTTGACGGGTACGGGACTTCCGGAATACAATATACAGATCGATATTGATCTTGATGACTGTTTTGGATCATTTGATCAATCATTTAGTGCTAGTGAAGCGGATGGGCAGATAGTGAATGAGGATTTTGGTGGTATTACAGCGACCGTTAGATGTGGTAGTTTTATAGAAATCACATACAATGCTAACAACAGTTGTGGTGTCGGGTTTCCGGGCAATACTTTTGAAATCATTGACAACTCTCCTGATGCCCTTTACGATTTGGGATCAGCTGCAATAACAACAGTTACAGGTCCGGGAGTAAATGTAGATGGTCGTTTCGAAAGTTTGACAGATGCTAAGGCTCCCGGATATTTGTGTGAGACAGGACGTCTGAGTTTGTCCATGTTCAATGCCACTTGTACGGCTGAGACTTCGACTCAAGTTAATGTAGATTATGACATTGAGATAGTATATCCTACCTCCAACTTTGCAACACCTCAACGCGTCAACTGTTCTGATGTCTGCGGACAGGATCTGATTTTGAGATCTGGTGCACAATGGGTCAATACGGGTGTCAATACCGGCGGTGCTACTACATTGCCCATCACCAATGACGATGGTTTATACTCATTTGATTGGTCAGGTCAGTTTTGTCAAAACACTACGGCAGCCTCAGATTGTAATACGGGAACCGGAAGTGTACAAGTTGACAACTGTGCAACATGTGGTATCTATGATATCACTTACTCGATTGTCAATGATAGTTGTTTTACCTGTAGTACTACTACGACCAAGCAGGTTGAAATTGTATCTCCCAAAATCACAAATGTCGCAGGTAACCTAACAGGGTGTGGTGATATTGTACCTACACTTTCGTTTGACGTGGTAGAATGTGTCCCTGCAACAGGAGCAACTTCCAATATCCCTTATACCGGACCGGGTCAAAAACTCTGGGAGCGATCCGATAACCCTGGGGTTTACTATCCGGAAGGTGCTGCTGCATTGTTGGTGAGTGCCGGTACAACCATTATCTTTACCCCTCACTTTAGAAATGCTACATGTACTTCTTGCAATGCACAAGGAGCAAGTGTAACAGTTGTTTCACTTGGTGATTTGCTGGTTTCGTGTCCGATCGATACCGATTTGGGTACATACAATTGTTCCAACTTCGATTCAATCCCCGCAGCTCCTACGTCGATCGCTGAGGTGGAAGCCGCTCCATATAATATTGTCATAGGCAGTAACCCTTGTGGAACCTTGTCCGTTGCTTCAAGTGATGATGCAGCGCCTATGGCTTGTACGCAAGTCACACAGACAATCACAAGAACCATAACAATCACCGACTCCTATGATGGACGTACTGAAAGCTGTACTTTTACCATAGATATTGAACCCAATTTTATCTCTCCGGCTGTAGTCGGACAGCCTGGCAATATCACAATAGAATGCAACCAAAGCGCAACAGCAACTACCCTAAGTTTTACCAATGGCCAGACAAACGATTGCCTCTCCTCGGGTTCAGTAACTTCGACCTTGACTGCTCACCCCGGAACTTGTGGCGGATTGATAACAGAAACATGGACGATTCCGTCTGCTGACAATTGTAACAGAGGAGATATTGTGACATCTCGGACGATAACCGTTCTACCTACCCCGGCACCAACAATAAGTTGTCCGCCCAATATGAACATTACAGGATGTGATGCTTCAGATGCTCCTGCTGCTGATATTAATCTTGTTACTGCATCCACAACTTGTGGCAATGTAACTATCACCCACGTGGGTGATGTCATGGCCGGTATTGGATGTGTGTCTGACCCTTTGGTCATTACAAGAACTTACAGGGCAACCAATGATTGTGGAGCTTTTTCAGAATGTACGCAGACGATTACCATTGTAGATGATGCAGATCCGGTTTTTAGCACGAATGCTGCAGATATGACGGTCAATTGTACGGACAATGTACAGACACTTTTTTCTAATTGGGTGGCCAGCAATGGGGGAGCGACATCATCAGACAATTGTGGGAGTATCGTTTGGACAACAGATCCCGCGATACCGGTATTAAATACAGATTATAGTAGTGGTGTGACTTCTGTAACGTTTATAGCCAGTGATGCCTGTGGCAATAGTATAATGACTTCTGCTGATTTTGTTGTGAGGTGTATGGATATTACAAAATATCCTCCTACCAACGCAGACAATGACGGTAGCATGGATGTGAGTCTTAATGATGTGTTGACGTATCGTGTTGTTGTTACGAATAGTGGAAATACTCCGCTTAACAATGTAGTGGTTAGCGATCCTTTGCTTTCCACATCTCCTATGAATTGTGCTGTTGTGGCTTCCGGTGATTCATGTGTTTTGGTGGGGACTTATACTGTGATGGCAACAGATGTCGCCGCCGGAGCAATCAACAATACAGCTACAGGGTCTGCAGATGATATAGGAGATGTGATGGACAGTCATATAGAACCTATATCTCCTCCGGGATTGGAGTTAAACAAAACAGCTCCGTTGCAGACTGGAGATAATGACAATAGTGGAGATATGAGCGTTGGTGATGAGCTAACATACAGTATATATGCGATCAATACAGGGATGTCCAATCTCACAAATGTTGTGATAACAGACTCTGTATTAACACCTTCTATGGAATCTTGTGCCTTGATCGCACCGGGTGATACATGTATACTAGTGGGAACCTATACCATTACGGCTGGGGATATCACTAGCGGTTCCAAGACCAATACTGCAAGTGTTAGTACCGATCAAACAAGTCCGGCTATGTCATCACAGACACAATCTTTTCCAAGTCCGGCGATTTCATTGGATAAGCAGACACCAACGCTGCCCATGGCTCAGGATCTCGATGGGAGTATGGATATTAGTGCAGGAGACTCTATCCAATATGTACTGGTAGCTACCAATACGGGTACAGCTGTCCTCACCGATGTAGTCATTTCGGATCCTCGATTGACACCATCTTCC
>JAJRXG010000056.1 GCA_024276375.1 Bacteroidota bacterium
ATATTGATCATTTATGAATCCCGTCCGGATGTTACGATTGAGGCTGCGGTAGTAGCATTTAAATCCGGCAATAAGATCTTACTCAAGGGAGGTAAAGAAGCGCGGAATTCCAATATTATTTTGGTTGACTGTTGGCATGCAGCATTGCGGGCGGAGGGACTTTCAGACGATTGGATACAACTGATGTTGACCGATAGAGCGGAGACGCAAGCCTTTTTGGCGTCTCCGTCAGAACGATTGGATCTCATTGTACCGCGAGGAGGTGATGGGTTGATTGCATTTGTGAAGCAGCATGCTCGTTGTGCAGTATTGGTGAGTGGCAGGGGCAATAACTTTTTGTATGTGGATCGGGATGTGGATTGGGAGATGGCATATCGATTGATCATACACTCTAAGGTTCAGAAGATTTCTGCATGCAATGCCTTGGACAAGGTATTGATACATTTGGGAATGATGGATTTGGAGTCGAGGCTGAGGTCACTCGTGACGCATCTTTTAGAAGAAGGAGTGGAGGTCATCGGAGATCGCCGTATAGTTGAAATAGATGGGAGAGTAGCTTCATTTGAAAATGAGGATATCTGGAGTGAGGAGTTTCTGGCGATGAAGATCTGTATAGGTCTTGTTGAAGATATGGATCATGCTGTCACCAAGATCAACAGATATTCCGGAGGACATTCGGTTGTTATCGTGACACAGGACGAAGATACTGCCGGGTGGTTCATGACTGCGATTGACGCAGCAGTGGTCTATCACAATGCATCATCGCGGTTTACGGATGGAGGTCAACTTGGCGTTGGAGCGGAGTTGGCCATCAGTACGGACAAATTGCATCACAGAGGTCCATTGGGGTTGGAACAATTGGTGACTAACAAGTGGTATGTTCATGGTCAAGGCCAAATAAGAACTACTTAGTAGCCTCAATTGTGCTGATTTGGAGCGTTTTTCCGGTTTTTTTCAATTATTCTGCTTGAATGACGCACCATACTCCTTATAAGACTTACATTTGTGATCCCAAAAAAGTGGATACAGGATTAAGAATAAAATAAACTACTGCCTATGATTATTATCAATGTTAAGGAAGAAGAATCTATCGACAGAGCGCTCAAACGTTACAAGCGCAAACACAGAGATGTCGGAACGATCAAGGAGCTTCGCAAGCGCAAACATTTTACCAAGCCATCGGTGAAGCGACGCAACGAAATCATCAATGCGGCATACCGTCAAGAAAAATTTGGCAATAAATAAGTTTCTGATTTTTTAAATAAACCCATCTCCGTCCAGGAGATTGCCCAATCCTCCCAACACACTACCTTCTCCTTTGCCACGACCGAGATATCCTCTTGCAGAGCTGAGAATGCGATCGGACAATCTGCTAATGGGTAGCGTCTGAATCCAGACTTTTCCCGGCCCGATAAGACTGGCAAAGAAAAGGCCTTCTCCGCCGAACAATGTATTCTTAATTCCACCGACATAGGTGATATCATAATCTATATCTTCGGTAAAACCCACGAGACAGCCGGTATCGACGCGTAAGTGTTCTCCCAATTCCAGATTTTTTTCGACGATAAATCCTCCGGCATGCAGAAATGCCATACCATCACCTTCGATTTTTTGCATGATAAATCCCTCGCCGCCAAAAAACCCACGACCTAGGCGCTTGCTAAATTCGATACCCACACGGGCACCTTTTGCGGCACAGAGAAATGCATCTTTTTGACAGATGACTTTTTGGCCATACTGTGTCAAGTCGAGGGGGATGATTTTGCCGGGATAAGGAGAAGCAAAGGAGACCTTAGCTTTGCCTTGTCCCATATGTGTAAAGGCGGTCATAAATATTTTTTCTCCCGTTAGAATTCTTTTGCCTGCTCCCAATAGTTTTCCGAGTATTCCATCATCTTGTCCACCGCCATCGCCAAATATAGTTTTCATCTCAATGTCTTCGTCCATCATCAGAAAACCTCCGGGTTCTGCAATGACTGTCTCATAGGGATCCAATTCGATTTCAACAAATTGCATTTCTTCTCCAAAGATTTCATAGTCTATTTCGTGTGCATTCATGTTTTTGGTTTTAGTAACCACTTGCCAAGGGTCAATTATGGGTTTAAAAAAGGCTGTTGCTCATTGTTCTTAATACCATCTTTTACCTCAAAAGTACCCTCGATGAGTAGTTGTCGTTTATTTTCTTTCAAAGTAATTTATATAGCTCAATATTGCTGCAATTATTCGATGGTGGTGGTGATTTCATAGATAGAGGAGAGAGAAGAACGAGGTAAGTACTGGCCGAAACGATATATTTGCATGCGTGGACAATTTGGAGCGCCTTATCGAGGCTTATGGCGCAGATGAACGCCTCGATATAATCAAGGGTCATCTGAGCGCTGATCATCCTTCTAGAATTCTTGCTACCGGAATGGTAGGAGCACAGGATTGTTTTGCCCTGATGGGTCTGCAGCGCAAGGGTGTGTACAATCATGTATATATAGCTATAGATAAGGAAGATGCTGCCTACGTCCAAAATACCCTTGACAATCTCAACACAGAGCGTACGGTCTCCTTGTTTCCCGATTCCTTTAGGCGGCCATTGCAATATGAAGAGATTGATGCCCACAATGTATTGCAGCGCACAGAGGCCATCAATCGTTTGAGTCTGAATCCCAAAGGCGGAGAGATTATCGTCACCTACCCCGAAGCAATATTTGAAAAAGTCGTCAATCCTCAGTTGATCAGAGATCAGCGTATAGATATAGAAGTAGGAGAGCAGCTCGATGTAGATACGATTATTGAGGTATTGATAGAATATGGGTTTGAGCGGGTGGAGTTTGTATATGAACCGGGACAATTTGCCATTCGAGGAGGCATTGTGGATATCTTTTCTTATGGCAATGAATATCCCTATCGGGTAGAATTATTTGATGAGGAGATTGAGAGTGTGAGGATGTTTAATCCCGGCACACAATTATCCATTCGATCTATCTCACGTGTAGCGATTATCCCCAATGTGACTGGACAGTTTACGAGTGATCAGAAGGTACCACTTTTTGAAGTATTTCCGGAGGATACACTGATTTGGATCAAGGACGCAGATCATATGATGGATCGATTGCAGATATGCTTCGAGAAGGCGGAGCTATTTAGTAAGGATGTTGAGATTTTGGATCGTGCAGAGCTCAAGGAGATATTTAAGGACAGAGCATTTATATACCCGCAGGAAGTACTCAATCATATTGATGCACATGCTATTTTGTTTCTTTCCAAGTCTGACGCGATAGGACAGTATGATGCACAAGTTCATTTTGAAGGGAGACCACAACCCAATTTTAACAGGAGTTTTGAGCTTTTGATAGAAGACCTACAAAGCAACGAAAAAGCAGGTATTCAAAATTACATATTCACAGACAACAAGAAGCAAATTGAGCGCTTCTATAGCATCTTCGAGGACTTAGAAGTACAAGTAGCGTTTCATGCCATTATCTCTTCTATACACAAGGGGTTTAGAGATGAGCATCAGCAGGTGGCATGCTATACTGACCATGAGATATTTCAGCGATTTCATCGATATAAGATCCGCCAGGGTTTCACCCGAGCCCAAGCGATGAATCTGAAGATGATCCGAGAGCTTGTACCGGGAGACTACGTCGTTCATATAGATCACGGTATTGGCAAATATTCGGGACTCGAGAAAATCAATATCAATGGGCATATCCAAGAATCTGTGCGCTTGATCTATCGCAACAATGATCTATTGTATGTCAGCATCAATTCGCTACATAAGATATCAAAATATGTGGGCAAGGATGCGACCCCTCCAAAATTAGACAAGATCGGCGGTGATGCTTGGAAGGCACTCAAAAGAAAGACCAAGAAGAAAGTAAAGGATATCGCCAAGGATCTCATCAAGCTCTACGCCAAGCGCAAGGCGGCCAAGGGATTTGCATGTGATCCTGATGGATATTTGCAAAATGAATTGGAGGCATCATTCCTCTATGAGGACACACCGGATCAATTGGCATCGACGATAGCAGTCAAAAACGATATGGAGCAGCCATTTCCGATGGATCGACTGGTGTGTGGAGACGTGGGATTTGGCAAGACGGAGATCGCCATTCGAGCGGCCTTTAAAGCCGTAGTCAATGGCAAGCAAGTGGCGGTTTTGGTTCCGACCACGATATTGGCATTGCAGCATCATAAGACATTTGAGGAGCGGCTCAAGGATTTTCCGGTAACGGTAGATTATGTCAATCGATTTAAGAGTGTCGCCCAACGCAAGAAAACATTTGAACGAGCCAAAGAAGGGAAGTTGGACATACTCATTGGAACACATGCCTTATTAAACAAGGAGGTGGGTTTTAAAGATCTGGGGTTGTTGATTATAGATGAAGAGCAAAAATTTGGCGTAGCCGCCAAAGAAAAATTGCGCAATTTAAAAGTCAATGTTGATACGCTTACCCTAACGGCAACTCCGATACCCCGAACCTTGCAATTCTCATTGATGAATGCTCGAGACTTGTCAATCATCAAAACAGCGCCCCCCAACAGGCAACCGATTCATACGGAGAGAAGGGTTTTTAATGAGGAAGTCATCAAGGAATCTATCTATTATGAGGTTTACCGGGGCGGGCAAGTATTTTTTGTTCATAATCGCGTCAAGTCCCTTCCGGACATAACTGCTATGGTCAAAAGATTGTGTCCGGATATCAATATAGCCATGGCACATGGACAGATGGATCCCAAGAGCTTGGAGAAGACATTGGTCGAGTTTATAGACCATCGTTATGATGTACTGGTGTGCACCAATATCATCGAGACCGGACTTGATATATCCAATGCCAACACCATCATCATCAATAATGCACATCACTTTGGTCTGAGTGATCTACATCAGCTGCGCGGGAGAGTAGGACGAAGCAACAAGAAGGCATTTTGCTATCTCTTTGCTCCGCCGCTCTCAGTATTGACATCAGAAGCGCGCAAACGCTTGAAGACCTTGGAGGAGTTTTCGGATTTGGGGAGTGGTTTTCATATTGCGATGAAGGACTTGGATATACGTGGAGCTGGCAATCTCTTGGGAGCGGAGCAAAGTGGATTTATTGCGGATATCGGATATGAGACGTATCAACGGATTTTGGAGGATGCTGTTCTTGAGTTGAAGGAAAATGAGTTTAAGGAGGATTTTAAGGAAGAGTTGGAATTCAACCATACTTATGTACGAGATGTGGAGATTGATACGGACATAGAGATGTTGATACCGGATGCCTATATCCACAATGTTCAGGAGCGGATGAATCTCTATACAGAGATTGATCAGATAGAGGATGAAGAGGGCTTGATTGAGTTTCGCAATGCGATGAAGGATAGATTTGGCCCTTTGCCCCTTGAGATAGACGCACTATTCAATGGCTTGCGCCTGCGATGGGTATCCAAGCGATTGGGATTTGAGAGAGTGTTATTGAAAAATCAGAATATGAGTTGCTTCTTTCTCGCCAATCCACAATCTACATACTATGAGACGAAGTTATTTCAAGGAATCATGAATTTTTTGTCTTCTGAGGGCGCACTGATGGGCTTGACATTAAAACAGGGGCGGAGTTTTTTAATCATGAAGAAGGCAGGAGTAAAAAATTTGAAGGAGGCGCGTATTGTATTGGAGCGGTTGGAGGAGCGTGTTGAAGAAAACACGAAGCGCGCTTATGCAAATGATACACTCGCATCATCTAAACAATGACGTCATTTAGAAGTGCATGTTTAAATGTGTAACAAAGTAAAGATACGGCAACGCAATCAAGATGCACTTAATCACCGTGATAACAAGGGATAAAAGATCAAATTGAACTCGCAGGAGAGCGTTACAATAACACAAAAAACAAGTAAAATCAGATGCAAACAGGATTGTTCACAGTGTTGATGGCATTCAGTATGTATGCCACATCACAGACTTATCAAACAAATATGAAAACCATTGAAGTAACAGGCTCGTCAGATCGATACATAACTCCGGATGAGGTGATTTTTTCTATTGCCATAGAAGAGTATTGGGAGGAAGAGTTCCAGGGGAAGAAGTATGAGGAGTACAGGACTAAAGTCGAAATTGAAACGATTGAAGCTGCACTCATGAAGGAGCTTCATGCTGTAGGTATCGAGATGAATGATATTACGCTTAAGAATGCCGGCAATTATTATCGCCAGCGGGGCAAGGATTTTTTAGTCCATAAGAATATCGACATCAGTCTGTCGAGCTTTGAAAAGGGCAATGATTTGGCCAATCGGCTAAAGACACGGGGGATCAGGAGTATGACTGTCGGGAAGATGAAGCATAAGGACATGGAGTTGATCAAGAGCGAAGTACAAGCAGAGGCATTGCAGGCAGCACGAAGGAAGGCTGAGTTTTTGGCAGCTGTGGTGGGCAAAAAAGTCAAGGATGTGCTAACCATCGTAGAGATCGACCGCAATGTGGGATCGATTCCAAGGCCACAAGCCTATGCCCGAGGAGCGGCCATGATGATGGCCGAAGACACAAGCTCAGGAGGTGCGCAATATGAGCATTTTCAGAAGATCCACATCAACGCTCAAGTACGCGTATTGTGGGAGGTTGAGTAGATGGTCTCATTGCGATGCTAAGACCATTTTTTCTCTAAAAACATGAGAGATATAAGAGCAAATCGACTACTGAGTTATCTTTCGAACAATACGCTTGATGACCAAATGCCTTGACCGCAAGTATATATAGTATTAGCTCGAGTCTCTTACAATGAGGGAAGAAGGAAGGATTTGGCGACAGGTAAATTGGGGATGTTCAATAATCTGTATCAATTGCGCCTTGGCATTTTTTCCCAATTCAAAACCATCTTGGCCGACGGTAGTGAGTTTAGGAGAGAGCACATCAGAGATTTCAGAATTGCTGTAACCGACAACGGCGAGATCTTGAGGAATCCGCAGTTCTGCTTTATGAGCATATTCATAAACACCTGCGGCCATATGATCCGTGACTGTAAAGATGGCATCAGGAGGATTGTCAGACTCCGTAAACAGGGCATTGCAGGCCATAAATGCTTCCTTCTTAGAAGTATTGGGGCAGACTTTTATGAGATGCTCCTCAATCTCAAAACCATGATTTTTGAGGCTGGCTTTATAGCCGCGGACACGATCCGCAGATACAGAACACTCAAGGGCTCCGCGTAGTAGAGCTATTTTTTTTCTTCCTTTTTGTATCAAATGATCAATCGCTTGTTGAGCTCCTAAGAAAGAATCATGTCTCAGATAATTGCCCTCATAATCTTCAATTGTCCGATCGACAACAATCAATGGGATAGAAGCATCAATGAGGGTTTTGATATTGGCTATCGATTGGACATGTCGGGTGGGGAGAAGGATAATACCTGCAACAAAATGTTCCAAATATTGGTCAATAATAGACTTCTCACGCTCTAGATCATGATTTGTTTCGCCGATCATGATGAGAAAATTCTTGTCGATACTAGAAGTGATGCCCTTAATGATCGTTGAGAAAAAATAGTGATCAACTTCGGGAAGGATGACACCTATGACGTTGTCGGAAGACTGTTGGCGCAGTGATCTGGCGAGACTATTGGGTTTGTAATTGAGTATTCTGGCGACTTCCCAGACTTTCTTGCGCATTTCATCACTGATATCACTTTTATTGTTGAGTGCACGCGAAACCGTTGTTGTGGAGACATTTAGTGCCGTCGCAATATCCTTAAGTGTGGCTCTCTTATACATGATTGGAGCACAAGTTATTAACATTATCGTTTCCGCAATCGATTATGGTAAAGTTTCGTAAAGGTTTATACAATAGTCTTTGGTTTGCTTTCCAATCTAAATGATTATGTTTGTTTGTGGAGGATCCTTCGGGAGATGCTCCTGACAATAAGATTATTCACCAAATATTAAAAAGTCGTATGAAAAAACTATTTACGCTAACCTTTATGGTGTTGGCTATGACTTTAATTTATGCCACTTCTATCTATGCTCAGAGAACAATCTCCGGTATAGTGACGGATGATTCCGGCGAGGGGCTGATTGGAGCGAATGTATTAGAAAAAGGTACTACAAATGGTACTATTACAGATCTGGATGGTTCTTATAGTTTGACAGTAGCAGATGGTGCCACCTTGGTATTTTCATTTACTGGTTATACTAATCAAGAGATCGCAGTAGGCAATAGTGATGTTGTCAATATTCAACTTGATGCAGGAGAGCTTCTTGATGAAGTCGTTGTGATTGGATATGGAACACAGAGTGAGAAGGAGATCACCTCTTCGGTAGTAAAGATTGAGAACAAAGATTTTAACCAAGGGCCAATTAGTGACCCATCGCAATTGCTACAGGGCAAGGTAGCTGGTCTGCAGGTCTATAATCGAGGCGGAGACCCCAATGGATCAAGTGTGATCAGATTGCGAGGTATCTCAACTGTGGGAGCCAATGCCCAACCACTTGTAGTAGTTGATGGTATCATAGGGGCATCACTTGACAATGTTGATCCCAATGATATAGAGAATATAAATGTTCTGAAGGATGGATCAGCAGCGGCCATATATGGCTCAAGAGGGTCGAGTGGAGTAATCATCGTTACGACTAAATCAGGAGCCAACAAAGATGGCCGGGTTCAATTAAATTATAGTGGACAGATAGCTTCAGGGACACCTGTCAATGGCATTAAGGTGATGACAGCTCCTGAATTTGTAGCAGCAGGAGGAACGGATCTCGGCAGTGCAACAGATTGGATAGATGAAGTGACGAGAACTTCATTGACCAACAACCATAGTATTTCTGCATCAGGCGGTTCGGGCGTAACCTCCTATAGGGTATCTGCCAATATTAGAAATGTAGAAGGGATTCTTTTGAATTCGGGCTTCAATCAATTTAATACCAGAATCAATTTTTCTACTCGGGCATTGAATGACAAATTAAGGATTAATTTCAATTCTTCCTTTACCAATAAAGATCAGGAATTGGGTTTTCAAGAGGCATTGAGATATGCAGTGATCTATAATCCAACCGCGCCGATATTTGGGGATGCTTCACCATATCCCTTTAATTCTGAACAATTTGGCGGTTACTTTGAGACATTGGGATTGTTTGATAGTTTTAATCCCGTTTCCTTAATCAAGCAAAATTCTAATAGAGGCAATCGGAAGGAGTTTAACTATACGGCCAATCTTAACTACAGTATAACGGACAATTTTTCTGCCAATTTTCGCATAGCGCAACAGAATAACAAGTTTGACAACAAGAAGTATTATGCGACTACTTCGTTGTTTAGAGGGGGTGCAACAAGTCCGATTCGCAAAGGACAAGCGGAACTATATAACGGGAATAGTTCTTTTGATCTATATGAATTGTATGGTACATATACGGATTCTTATGGAAGCACAGATCTTACACTGACAGGAGGATATTCATACCAACAAGAGAATTTTGACGATCAGTTTTTCAGTATTGGGGATTTTCCCAATAATGATTTAGACTTTCTAAATGCAATCGAAAATGCTCAGGATCTTCTCAATGCCGGTCTGATAGGTGCAAATAGCAATGCCTCACCGGACTCAAAGATTATTGCATTCTTCGGCCGAGCCAATGTTACTATAAACAATGGACTATTTGTTAATGCCTCAGTACGGTATGAAGGATCTTCTAAGCTTGGGGAAGGAAATAAGTGGGGTATTTTTCCTGCATTTGGTATTGGAGCAGACTTGACACGATACTTGAATCTGGACAATGTAGATCAATTGAAAGTAAGGTTGGGCTATGGCGTCACAGGAGCACTCCCTGCCCAAAACGGCTTGTCCCAAGAAGGAAGAGCTTTGGTTTATGATGGAGCCAATGGCGGTGCTTCTACTACGCTTACCCGGGCAGCCAATCCGGATCTTAGGTGGGAACAAAAGAGGGAGACCAACTTCGGTATTGAGTTTGCACAGGATCGTTTTTCGGCTACTTTAGACTTATACAATAGAGATATTCAAGATTTTATCTTATTGAGAACGGTTGATATTGCTGAATTTGGTGTGGACAAGCGCGTTGAGAATGCAGGTAGTTTGAATACGAAGGGGTACGAGGTGGCACTAAATTATGATGTGCTCAATACAGATAAGGTGAGGTATAACACAGGTCTTGTGTTTTCCGGATATTCTACAACTTTAAATGAATATGTCATTGATGCAGAAATGCGTGCCAATTTGGGATCACCCGGACAGAATGCAACGAGCATGATTCGGATTAAGGAAGGAGATGAAATTGGTGTGATTTGGGGACCTGTCTTTAATGGCGTATTGGAGGATGGTTCTCCCGATCTTGCAGATGTCAATGGAGATGGACAGTTGGTAGTAGGTCAAGACAAAGCCTTAGATGAGAATGTGGATTTTGCAAGATTGGGAAGTGGGATACCGGATATTGAGTTGGGATGGTCTAATCAGATTAGTATTGGCGATTGGTCAATAAATGCTTTTTTCAGAGGTGCTTTTGGACATAGTTTAATCAATACATTTAGAGCCTTCTATGAGCCTCAATTATCTACACAATCTTCATATAACTATATGAACACCGCATTGAGGGAAGAAGGACTTACGACGGCGAGATTTAGTTCTCTTTATGTTGAGAAAGCAGACTTTATTAAGTTGGACAACTTTACAATTGGTCGAAGTTTTGATTTGAAGAACAGCAATAGTTTTGAATCGCTACAACTATCGATTACTGCACAGAATCCTTTTGTAATTACAAATTACACAGGTACAGATCCAGAACCCTCATTAGTAGATGGGAGAGATGTTCTCTCACCGGGTATAGATCGTAGGACAAATTACTTCGCTACGCGATCTTTCACATTAGGGGTTAATCTTAAATTTTAAAAAACAGGAAATTATGAATACAATAGTAAAATTTATAATTATTGCTTCTTTGTTGTCGCTTCAGTTCTCCTGTACGGATCTCGAAGAGAATCTCAGAGGAGAAATTACCAACGATATTAGCATCGAAGGAATATCAACGGGAGGATCAGGAGGATCGGCTGACGCCTTAAGTGGTGCATTTTCTCAGTTGAGAAGTACCGGATCGGCAGGTCACTTTGGTTATTACTCTGTACAGGAGTTGCCTTCTGATGAGATGGTGATTGGTGCTAAAGGTGGTGATTGGTATGATGGAGGTGTACTTGTGGAGATGCACAAGCACACTTATACACCGACCAATGGCATCATAGGCAGCGCATGGAATGGAACATATGCAGCCATAAATACATGCAATGAATTGTTGGCCGGAGATCTTGATATAAATCAAAAGGCACAAACGAGAGCATTGCGCGCATATTTCTATTGGAGGTTGATGGATTCGTATGGCAATGTAAAAATCATTACAGAGCCGGGATCAGATGCACCGCAAGTATCACGAGCTGAGGTGTTTGCATTTGTAGAGAGTGAGCTATTGGAAGCACTCGGCATACCGGCTGTTAGTGCGGACATGGATCTTACGGAGAGTCCATTGGGACAAGACAACAACCCTTATCGGATCAACAGATATGGAGCTATGGGTATCCTTGCCAAAGTATATCTCAATGCAGAGGTATATACAGGAGTTGCGGCGTATGACAAGGCGGCGTTGGCGGCTTCATTTATCATTGACAGTGGTGTTTATACATTATGTGGTGATGGGTGCAAAGTACCCAATTTAGGAAAGCGTCCGTCAGTAGATAGTGACCCGGATGAGCTAGAGGGATATGCAGCTGTATTTGCTCCCAACAATGAAGGCAATCCGGAGCATATTTTTGTAATTGAGTATGATGAAGTATCAGCTGGAGGGATGTTTTTTGCTATGATGTCCTTGCATTATTCAAGTCAGTTTACATGGAATTTTGATTCACAGCCATGGAATGGTTATGCAACATTGGAAGAATTCTATAACTCATATGAAGATGGAGACAAAAGAAAGAAAGCTAACTTTATTGTAGGGCCGCAATTGGATTTTGGTGGATCTGCAGTATTGGACTATGCGTCTGATGATGGCGATCCAGTGCTCAATTATACCCCTTTTATCAACGAGTTAGAGCCTAACTCCTTGAGAGAAGCAGGAGCACGACCTGGTAAATTTAGCTATAAGCAGTTTGGCAGAGCTAATATGGACAATGATTATCCTATTGTAAGGCTTGGGGATGTTTACCTGATACGTGCAGAAGCGATGGCAAGGATGACTGGCGATTGGTCTCAAGCCTTGCCAGATGTGAATATTATCAGGGCACGAGCTGGAGTATCGGCGTATTCATCTATAACTCCAGAGGAGTTTTTGGCCGAGAGAGGACGAGAGATGTTTCAAGAAAGTTCTAGAAGGACGGACTTGATCCGCTTTGATAAGTATAATGATCCGTGGTGGGAGAAACCTGCTTCAGATCCGCATGTCAATATTTTTCCAATACCTTTTGATCAACTTCAGGCAAGTAATGGAACACTTACACAAAATCCCGGATACTAAAATTTAATTTATATTGTTGAGAAGGTTACCTCTATTGGAGGTAACCTTTTTTAGTTTTAGACCTGTTTTATACGATGAAATACAATCTCAAATATCATGCTTTTGTATTGTTATATCTACTGTATAGCTGTGGTGAATCAGAAAGGACATCGCTATTTCAATTGCGTGATGACACAGATATTACCTTCATCAATACTTTGACTTTATCAAAGGAATATAACCCTTATACGTATCGAAATTTTTATAATGGAGGAGGAGTTGCTCTTGGAGATATTAATAACGACGGATTATTGGATGTGTATTTTACTGGAAATATTGTTGACAATAAATTGTTCTTGAATCTGGGAAATTGGAAGTTCAAGGATATTACGGAGCAGGCCGGAGTAGCTTGTCATGATGTATGGTCTAGTGGTTCTACTTTTGTAGATATTAACGGAGATGGACTTCTGGATATTTATGTATGTAAAGCGGGCAAGCCGGGTGGGTCAAATCGGAGCAACGAACTATTCATCAATCAAGGAGATCTTACATTCAAGGAGTCATCTGCTTTATATGGTCTGGATATTTTGGGTATGTCTATACATGCCGCTTTTTTTGATTACGA
>JAJRXG010000057.1 GCA_024276375.1 Bacteroidota bacterium
AATCCTCGCCAAAATACCACAAGAGAAACTCGATGCCATGCTGGCAAATCCAGATACAAGAGCTGCAGTCCAAAACCAACTGAAAGAAAGTCTCGGTCTGGCCAGCGCCAATTGCTGTCTTACGGGTGCGTCCATTACTCCGGAACCACTCAAACAATGGTATCTCAAACTCGGTATATTCCTTAGAGAAGTATATGGAATGACTGAAAATGGTGGAGGCTTTACCCTAATGCCTCGAGATCGCCACAAACCACATACAGTCGGCAAGCCAATGCCCGAATCTAAAGGCAAGATCGATCCCGAAACTGGAGAAGTGTTGATGCAGATGAGCTGGTTGATGAAGGGATATTACAAGGATCCTAGCCTCACCGAACAAACTTTGAAAGACGGTTGGATGCATACCGGAGACAAAGGCGAATTTGATGAAGAGGGCTACTTAAAAATAATCGGTCGTGTCAAAGATGCTTTTAAGACAACTAAAGGAAAGTTTGTCGTGCCAACTACCATAGAAAAGCATTTTAGCCACAACAACTGTATTGAACAGATCTGTGTTGCGGGCTTGGGTATTCCTCAACCCATAGCTTTAATCTGTCTGTCAGAAATAGGACATAACATGGATCAAGCTGCCTTAGATGAAATGCTTCAATCAGAACTGCGTAGGGTAAATGTGTTGCTTGCGCCCCATGAAAAGCTTTCTACAATGGTGGTTGTAGAGGAGGATTGGTCTGATAGCAATAAAATGCTTACACCTACCCTGAAGATCCGCCGTGGGGCAATCAACGAAAAGTATATGGATAAAATGGATACTTGGCATCATGATGATGCCAAGGTCATCAGAGAAAGTTGACATAGATTCTCCCAGCCTTCATATTGAATTATCTTGCACTTAATAAGTGCAAGACGTAATATTCCATACATTAGGATATATCTTAGTGCACTTCAGTTAAGATATGTAAGAAGTGTTACCTCAGAAAGAAGATAAAAGTCTCAACACCCAGACACCTCTCATACTCGGTCATGAGTTGCAATACACCCTTGACCAATTGGAACATAGTGACAAGCACATTTTTGTTTCGGGACGCGCAGGTACGGGCAAATCTACTCTCCTACAACTCTTTCGCTCTACGAGTCGCAAGCGTATAGCTGTTGTTGCTCCCACCGGAGTGGCGGCACTCAATGTCAAAGGGCAGACCATACATTCGTTTTTTCGATTTGCGCCACGATTGATGACAAAAACAGATATAAAAAAATCTAAAAACAGACGTTTGTACGAGAATCTCGATATCCTTATCATCGATGAAATCTCCATGGTTCGTGCAGACATGATGGATAATATGGACTACTTCCTCAAAATCAATCGCGAGGATTACCGACCATTCGGAGGTGTACGTATCGTTGTATTTGGAGATTTGTTTCAACTACCTCCCGTCGTAGCCGGTGTATTTGAAAAACAGTATCTCGCCGAGCACTACAAGACGCCTTATTTTTTTTCATCACATGCCTACAAGTCCGTGATGTATCAAATGGAAACAATCGAACTTGAAACAGTCTATCGTCAGAAGGATCGAGGATTTATCAAATTGCTAGATCAGATTAGAACCAACCAGATAGATTGGGACGATCTCGAAGACTTAAATGAACGCGTTGTAGATCCCAATGAAGTACAAAAAGGGAGTATCACTCTGACAACCCGCAACAAAGTAGTCCAAGAGATCAACAATGAAAGGTTGAAGGATCTGCCCTCACCGGAGATACGCTTCCCGGCCGTAGTACGAGGACAATTTGACCCTCGCATATACCCTACCGATGTTGTGCTTACGCTCAAAAAAGGTGCTCAAATAATGACGCTTAAAAACGACCCTCAGAGGCGCTATGTCAATGGTACTATAGGTGAGATAGTTGACATTGATATCGACCGAGTGCGCATCGAAGTACTCAATGATCAAGAAGAAGCTGTTCAGATCGATCTGGAGAAAGAGTCCTGGGAGATGATCAAGTACAAGTGGGATGCCTCTAAACAACAGATAAATGCTGAGGTAGTAGGCTCATTTGAGCAGTATCCACTAAAACTTGCTTGGGCTATGACCATTCATAAGAGTCAAGGCAAGACATTTGATAGACTCTATATTGATATGGCCGGAGGCGCCTTTGAATTTGGTCAAACCTATGTGGCCTTGAGTAGGAGTCGTACCTTACAGGGTGTACAGCTCAAACGCCCACTATTACCCAAAGACATCATGGTGGATAGCAGGATCGTGGATTTTTACAATTATTGGAAGTAGATTGCTGGCAAGAACATGAGTGGATCAATAGATGACCTCAGTCATTTAGATGGCCTTTATCTTTGCTTGGTTCCTACACCCACTAGATACTTCATGATGACACCGTCACCAATCGCACTACTTCACCGTCGAGAAAGTCATTGATTTTTTTTCGTATCGTATCTCTGTTATTAAACAAGTCATGTCTCAGTGGAGCGGAATCTACATATAAAGTCAATCGTCCATCCTTAAAATCCACGCTACTGATGCGCGATGATATACTCGGGCTCATTTCTTTAGAGATATAGCTTCTGATTTTTTGTGCATGATAAATATCTCCAATGGGTTCATCTTTGATATATTTCTTAATAACATCCTTGATATGGAGATCCATAGGTGTACTTTACTTTTGACCAAAGTCGCTACTTATCACCAATAACAAGCATTTTAATGCAGAAAGTTTCGGCATCAACCTATAAGCTATGGTAAGTAAGAGGCTTTTTGTGTGTTGAATGATGGCAACTTCCTGTAACAGACTTGAATATGCTATTGTGGAGAAGTACTTATAGCCCGATTCGCAATGAGAGTAGGTATTTACTTCATACATCGTATGCATGATACCATATAAATATTTAATTTTGCGCAAATTTTGAAAATGGCGAAGAAGAAACGCAAAAGAAAAGATTCTGATGAGTTGTTGATGGATGTTACAGAGGTAGCAGGACAGGCACAATCATTTATCGAAAAAAATCAGACAACAATCATAGGAGTCGCAGCATTATTGTTACTCTTGGTGGGAGGATACATTGCGTATAAAATGATGTATCAAGCGCCAAGAGAAAAAACCGCGGCAGAGCAGCTTTTCAAAGCAGAGTATCAGTTTCAAAGAGACTCTTTTGCCTTGGCATTGGAAAGTCCAGGTGGAGGATTTGATGGACTTCTAGATATTGTTGACAATTATGATGGTACTAAGGCAGCCAATCTCGCCAAATATTATACCGGCATCTCGTATTTGAATCTCAATAGATTTGAAGATGCCATCTCATACCTCGAAAGCCATAAGCCACGGGGTTCTATCACCTCGATTACCAAGTATGGTGCGCTTGGAGATGCATATTCCGAGATCGGCGATATGGAGGCAGCTTTTGGCGCTTACAAAAAGCTACACAAGGCTCTTCCAATAAGCTGTTGACACCATATTATCTCAATAAATTGGGTCTTCTCAGTAAGCGCCTCGGCAAGAATGATGAGGCATTGAAGGCATTTGAGCGAATCAAAAAAGAATTTCCTCAATCTTCTGAGGCGGAAGATGTAGATAAATACTTAGCTTCTCAATAGTTAAGTTGGTATGGCTCAAGCAGATTTTCTTCTCTACGATAAACAGCACTACCCTATTGAAGATATCTCTTGTCTCAAGATAGGCATTGTAAGAAGTGAATGGAATACACAGATCGTCGATGCACTGACTCAATCATGTACCGATGAGCTTTTGTCCCTTGGTCTTGATTCTGATTTGATCCACGTACGTTCTGTGCCGGGATCTTTTGAACTTCCTTTGGGTGCCAAATTTCTCCTCAACAGTCCATTGAAACTGGATGCCGTTATATGTTTGGGGTGTGTCATACAAGGCGAGACGAAGCACGATGAATATATCAATCATACGATAGCGAGAGGCATAGCCCAGTTGGGGTTAATGACCAACAAGCCGGTGATTTATGGCGTCCTAACTACCAACACATTAGAGCAGGCTCAGCATCGTGCAGGAGGCAAACGTGGTGATAAAGGAAAGGAATCCGCACATGCCGTACTCAAGATGATCAGTCTGCAAGAACAGTTGTCTAATAAGGGATCTAAAATCAAGTTTTAAATACGAGGCGCATTCCGGAAGTTTCACTAAGGATAGAGCCGTTTTGATACTTCAGCACGCCATTGACAAATACTTCTTTAACCGCTCCACTAAATTGCATGCCTTCCAATGGAGACCAAGCACATTTATACCTCAAATCTTTCTTCTCTACTATTGTCTCTTCCCATGGATCGACAATAGTGATGTCAGCCCATGCCCCTTCATCCAGATATCCCCTATCGGTTATTCTAAACAGATCGGCAGGAGCATGACACATCTTTCTCACGATAAATTCTGGTGTCACTCTGCCCTGATGATAATGGTGCAACATCAACAATAAGGTGTGTTGTATCAGTGGTAATCCACTAGGTGCTTGCGCATAAGGTTTGGACTTTTCTGCCCAAGTATGAGGAGCATGATCCGTAGCGATTACATCTATCCGATCATCCAATAATCCTTGCAGAATGGCAGCCTTGTCTGATGCGGATTTGATGGCAGGATTACACTTGATCGAGTTGCCAAGCAAGGGGTAATGCGTATCATCAAAATACAAATGATGAACACAGGCTTCTGCTGTTATCCGCTTGTCCGTCACCGCTCCACTCTCAAACATGGCCACTTCCTCTGCCGTACTGATGTGGAGCACATGCAGCCGAGATCCATATTTCTGTGCAAGTCCGACTGCGAGGGCACTGGACAGATAACACCCCTCTCTACTTCTAATCACGGGATGGTACCGCGCACTCAAATCATCGCGATCCTTATACAATGCCATGTTATGCCGTATAGTCGCCTCGTCTTCACAATGCGTCGCAATCAACATATCCACCTCTGAAAATATCCCTTGCAGTACCATTTCGTTATCCACGAGCATATTGCCTGTACTAGATCCCATAAATACTTTTATACCGCAAACATTTTTGGGATCGGTACGGAGTACCTCCTCGATATTTTCGTTGGTGGCGCCCATATAAAATGAGTAGTTAGTAATCGCCCTATCTCGAGCTATTGCATATTTGTCCTCGAGGAGTTGTTGGGATGTTGCCGTTGGTTTAGTGTTTGGCATTTCCATAAATGCGGTGACTCCACCTGCCAAAGCAGCTCTGGATTCAGTATAAATGTCCGCTTTGTAAGTGAGTCCGGGTTCTCTAAAATGGACTTGATCATCAATGATTCCGGGTATTACCCATCTGCCCGAGGCATCTACAATCTGGGCATTGGGATCCGAGATGTCCCGATCGATTTTGGCGATGCGATGACCTTCGATTAAGATATCTTTCTCCATCTGTATTCCTCGATTGATCACCATACCGGACTTTATTAATACTTTTGTCATGTCGTTAAGCTTATCCTGCGATGAAGATAATCATATGAACAAATCTATAGGTATCCTAGGAGGAGGACAACTCGGAAAAATGCTATATCATGCTGGCAATCAATATGATATAGAATTAAATTTTATGGATCAGATGGAACACGGGCCAGTCTCCCGCATCACTCCCAATTATCAGATAGGAGATATAACTTCAATCCAAGACGTTGTCACCTTCGGTAGCAATCTAGATATTGTGAGTATCGAGATTGAAAAAGTCAACATTGACGCCCTATTTCAACTTGAGGAAAAAGGAGTTAAGGTCTATCCCCAAGCACATGTTATCGCCAGTATCCAAGATAAAGGTTTGCAAAAAAGGTTCTATCTCGATCACAACTTGCCCACTGCACCATTCAAGCAGTATGACAATTTATCTTCTCTCCTCAATGACCTGGACAAGGGATTGCTCGAATTTCCTTTTATTCAGAAAATGAGAAAAGATGGATATGATGGAAGAGGAGTACAAATATTGAGAAGTGAGCAAGATTTGGACAAGGCTTTTCCTTATAATTTTATTACCGAAAAACGCATAGACATCGACAAAGAACTCGCTGTGATTACTTGTAGCGACATTCAGGGAAATGTGGTGATGTATGATCCAGTCGAAATGGTATTTCATCCGGATAAGAACATATTGCTCTATCAACTATCCCCAGCCCAAATCACTCAAGAGCAATCCGTACAAATGAAAAATATAGCCACAAAAGTCACAGAGGCATTTGGTATTGTAGGCTTATTGGCCATTGAATTTTTTCTTACCCGCTCCGGAGATATATTGATCAATGAAGTTGCACCACGTCCCCATAACAGTGGTCATCATACTATTGAGGCGAGTTCGACTTCACAGTATGAAAATCATTTGCGCGCTATTGCAGGAATGCCTTTGGGAGCTGCGGATACATTGAGTCCTTCGCTATTGATAAACCTTCTGGGAGCTGAAGGTTATACCGGATCTGTGGTATATCAAGGTATTGAGCAAGTTAGATCAATGGACAACGTACATGTCCATACCTATGGCAAAATAATGACAAAACCTTATAGAAAAATGGGACATATCAACATCTTAGGAAAGGATCACGCTATGTTGATTAAAAAGTATAAACGCATACTTGAAAATATTAAAGTCATCTCTGAATCATAACAAAGTACTCATGTCTAAACCAAACCATGCCGTCGTCAGCATTATAATGGGAAGTCAATCGGATCTCCCCGTTATGTCTCAAGCCGCCGAAGTCCTCGATACAATGGACGTCCCCTATGAGCTCACCATAGTATCTGCTCATCGTACACCACTCAGGATGGTCAAATTTGCTCAAGAAGCTGCGACTCGGGGTATCAAAGTGATTATCGCCGGAGCAGGTGGTGCCGCACATCTTCCCGGTATGGTTGCCGCTCTCACGCACCTCCCGGTCATTGGAGTACCAGTCAAATCTTCAAACTCGATAGATGGATGGGATTCCTTGTTGAGTATTCTTCAGATGCCCAATGGTATTCCTGTTGCAACAGTCGCTCTCGATGCAGCCAAAAATGCAGGTCTTTTGGCAGTCGAAATACTAGCAACGGCGGACGAAAATCTGACACAGAAGTTGATTTCATTTCGTACCTCTCAGACCCAATCTGTTTTAAATCAGGTAGAATTGCTCCAAAAACAAAAGAACGGACACTTGCACAAGAAATAGTGCAGAGATGAGTACCAGCCTGTTCATATCCAGACATATGAATCTGCTGTACGATCCGGACTACACGAAGTACTTCTTATAAGTGCTGTGATCTAGAGCGACTATAACCCGGAGTTACAATCGAAACAATCATGAGTTGTTCTTACTGTTTAGCTCGTCTATTGCTCATAACCAAGAGTAGATCAATGTTCCAGAACATCACTATTTGATAGCTATGTATAAGTATATTCCATGTAGCACCAAACAACGCCAAAGCATAAACGCATGAATCACAAATACGCCTTTGGCCTACTTTCGAAGTAGGATTCCCATTTTTGTAAAAGAGCAGAGATATCTTGCGGCAAGTCATTTTCAAAGAGCATTCGCTCCTGAGTGGTGGGATGAACAAATCCTAAACTCTTGGCATGCAACGCTTGTCGAGGACAAATCGCAAAACAATTATGAACAAACTGTTTGTACTTGCTATACACCGTTCCCTTGCGAATGCGATCTCCCGCATATCTCGAGTCATTAAATACAGGATGCCCTTTGGATGCCATATGTACTCTGATCTGATGCGTCCTACCAGTTTCTAATCTGCATTCTACAAGAGAGACGTAGAAATAGTCTCTCAACACCTTGTAATGTGTCACTGCACGCTTACCTTCCTCTCCATCCTTGAAAACATGTTGCTGCATACGATCCGTAGGATGACGACCTATGTTAGCGTCGATAGTTCCTTCCTTTTCCTCCCATCCTCCCCAGACCAAAGCTTGGTATGTACGATCAATCGAATGATTAAAAAATTGCCTAGCAAGGTGTGTCATTGCCGCTTCTGTTTTGGCAATCACCATTAGACCGGTTGTATCCTTGTCCAGACGATGCACAAGACCAGGTCTATCCGGAGCATTGTTGGGAAGTAGGGGTAGAACATGTTCTTGGAAGTAGTAAGCAAGGGCATTGACTAAAGTACCGGTAAAGTTTCCCACTCCGGGATGGACTACGAGCCCGGCAGGTTTATTGATGACCATCACAGCATCATCTTCATACACGATATCAAGGGGGATATCCTCCGGTTGTACTTCTTGTCGCTCACGAGGCTCACCCATCATCATGATTTTAATCTCATCATTTGGTCTGATTTTGTAATTACTCTTCACGGCTTTGCCATTGACAAGGACAGATTTCAACTCGATGGCTTTTTGCACTCGATTTCGAGAGACTTTTTCCAATCGACTCATGAGAAATTTATCTATGCGGATGGGCTCTTGACCCCTATCAACAATAATATGATGATGTACATTGAGATCTTTATCTCCTAGTATTTCTCTCTTGATATCTGTCATACGTGCAAAATTACAAGAATGTAGGTCAGTAAGAGTTGGTCACTGATATTTCTTTATTCAATGGAATTTAATGACATTTGAATCCTAAATTGATATTAGATCACAGTTTTATGAATGAATCTACCCCAACACTCAACTCCCAACAACTTATCGCTTATGAGAACAAATATGGTGCTCACAACTATCACCCGCTTCCAGTAGTATTATCCAAGGGACTAGGAGTCTATGTCTGGGACGTAGAAGGCAAGCAATACTATGACTTCTTATCGGCATATTCTGCCATCAATCAGGGACACAGCCACACCCGTCTTGTCTCGACATTGACGCAGCAAGCACGGCGCTTATCTTTGACTTCTCGAGCCTTCTACAATGATCAATTGGGTATCTATGAAAAGTATATGACGGAATATTTTGGTTTTGACATGGTTCTGCCCATGAATAGTGGAGCAGAGGGTGTAGAGACTGCCATTAAGATCTGTCGAAAATGGGGATATGAAAAAAAGGGAATACCTGTAGATGAAGCAAAAATAATTGTCTGTGGACAAAATTTTCATGGTCGAACCGTCACAATCATTTCCTTTTCTAGCGATCCCGATGCCAAGGGCAATTTTGGCCCCTATACTCCGGGATTTGAATCCATAGAATATAACAACCTTAAAGCATTGCAGACTATTTTGGAGAAAGAAGGAGATCGCATAGCAGGATTTCTTGTAGAACCCATTCAAGGTGAAGCCGGTGTCTATGTCCCCGATGATAACTTTATCCCGCGAGCTGCAGAGTTATGTCGAACCCATAATGTCTTGTTTATTGCAGATGAAATACAGACAGGTATCGCCCGAACAGGTGCCTTACTGGCTGTATGTGGTGATTGCAATTGTCAAGGCCACTGTGAGCAACAAGACACCTATACCAAACCTGACATCCTCATTCTTGGAAAGGCGCTTTCAGGTGGCATGTATCCCGTGTCGGCAGTACTTGCAGATCGCCGTATTATGGATGTGATTCGACCGGGACAACATGGTAGCACCTATGGAGGCAATCCACTCGCTTGCGCCGTAGCAATGGAAGCATTGGAGATTGTAAAAGACGAACACCTCGCTCAAAATGCTAGAAGGTTAGGTCACATATTTAGAACACGTATGCAAGATCTTGTCCAAAAATACAATATCGTGAGTAGTGTCCGTGGCAAGGGTCTGCTCAATGCAATCCTCATCAACGACAGCCCGGACAGTACGACTGCTTGGGACATATGCGTCGCATTGAAGGACAATGGCCTTCTGGCAAAACCTACTCATGGCAATATCATCAGATTTGCTCCACCTCTCGTAATGACTGAAGAGCAATTGCATGAATGTTGCGATATCATAGACAAGACAATAAAAGAGTTTACTATCTCAGCATAGTAAATCCTCAAAAAAAAATGGGGGGACAATATGAATGTCCCCCCCCTTCGTAGATTTTTCGTGCTGATTAAGCATGTACTTTAATCAATGATTACGAACCAAAGTTATACATGAGTTTTACAAGTACACGCCTTCCGATTTTTGGAAACTTAGGAAAGGCTCTATACTCGTTGTTAAACAAATTGTTGGCAGTCAAATTGATAGACAGTCCATTGTCAAACTGATATCCAAAAGAAGCATCAATTAAGTTTTTAACATCGGTATCACCTGCAAATTGTCCGAAATCCGCATAGAAAGAATCATCGTGTTGAAATGAAATAGTTGAGTTAAATCCTGATTGTGGAATATAACGTAATCCTATGCGATACTTGTTTTTAGGTGTATTGAGCGTAAAACGAAATGGCAATCCATCGTCATTATCCTCTCCAGGTACCCAATCCGTCTGGCTGAGCCAAGAGTAATTAAAAAATACTGACAAATCACTGTCAACGTAATACTCCAATCCTAAATCTGTACCCCAGTAATCAAAAGAAGCATCCGCAAATGAACGATAGCCTATAGGAACATGAGCTATCCCATCACCTTTGGGGTTTTGATCGGATTCGATCACTCCAAAAATACCATACAACGGACTGATCTGTTCATCGACAAGTGCACCAGCCGTCGCATATCCACCACCTATCGTACCTGCCAATTGAGCAGCAGTAGCTGCATCCAACCCAATTGTATTGGTTAAAAAGTCAGTTAGCCCTGCTGTCACAGCGGCACTCAAATCACCCGCTATATTGGGATTGTTGAGAGAAATAGTCGGCCCTACGGCTGTAAAAAGTGTAAAGCCGGTTGTTTCATTTGTATAAATATCCAAAGTCACACCTAGTTTATCACCAATCAATCCTTTATACCCCACCTCATAGGCATTTGTCTTGGTGAGTTGAGGACCTTCAGTTGGTACTAAGTCGTTGAGGGGAAGATTGTTGAAAATATTTCTTCCCTCAAAAGTACCTGTAAAACCTGCCGGAGGATTGCTAGAAAGATAATCGATGATAGGTTGTAATAAGGGAGCCAATGCCGGATTTGAAATGAAAATCGGAGAAATCGCCTCTATTACTCCAGGAGTTACTAATGCATATGGTATGGCCAATGGTAACCCTGGCGTTCCCACGGGTAAATCCGGTACTCCCGGCACCGTAATGTCTATAACAGGATTCGTCCAAGTCTGTGGTTCTTTTGTTCCCAACAACCATAAATCAAACAATCCCGGAACCGGAGATGCCACTGGAAAATCAATGTTCTGTTGAAGACTCGACTGTGGTGTACTCGCCCGATTATAACTGGCTCTGAAGGTATGCTTGGGAGAAGGTTTATATACTACAGCAACTCTAGGAGATAAGAAACCTTCATCCATGAAGTTGAAAGTATCATATCTACCTGCAAGTACCAAATCAAGCTTATCGCTGATAGCAAATTTCCCCTGTGCATAGCCTCCGATGATTCGGTAATCATCAT
>JAJRXG010000058.1 GCA_024276375.1 Bacteroidota bacterium
ACGTACCGGTGTCGGTGGATTTGCATCGATGAAGGCATTGAGCCCTCGAAACGATGATCCCGCGACGGCGAGCCGTCCATTTGATAAAGATAGAGATGGATTTGTCTTGGGTGAAGGTGCGGGAGCATTGGTTCTTGAGTCCTTAGAACATGCTCAGAAACGTGGAGCTCATATATTGGCCGAAGTTGTAGGAGCCGGTATGACGGCAGATGCCTATCACATTACAGCCCCTCATCCGGAGGGTATTGGGGCAACAAGAGTGATGGTAGAAGCACTCAAGGAGGCAAAGATGAATCCCGATGAAATAGACTATATCAATGTACATGGAACATCGACACCGCTTGGAGACATCGCGGAGACAAAGGCCATCAAAAATGTTTTTGGCGATCATGCTTACAAACTGAATATCAGTTCTACTAAATCCATGACAGGTCACTTGCTGGGTGCGGCCGGAGCAATTGAAGCGATTGCAGGCATATTGGCCATACAAGAGGGATTTGTCCCACCTACAATCAATCACTTTACGGACGATCCTGCCATTGACAACAAACTCAATTTTACATTCAATCAACCCCAAGAAAGAAAAGTAAACGCCGTATTAAGTAATACTTTTGGATTTGGAGGACATAATGCTTCGGTAATCATTAAAAGATTTAAAGGATAAGAAAACAATAGTTTGGTCAGGGAGGTATACAATTATTATTTTTCGAGAGATAAGGATCTCGCCAAAAAACTGAGAAACATTCTTGGTTTTACTCCCAAAAACCTATCGCTTTTTAAGCTCGCCTTCTATCACAAATCAATGAATGATCAGAAGACTCAAAACAATCAACACAATGAGCGTCTTGAGTATCTCGGTGATTCAATATTGAGTACGATTGTAGCGGAATACTTATTTAAAAAATACCCAGTCCAAGCTGAAGGTTTTCTTACCAAAATGCGCTCTAAAATTGTGATGCGCAAGACCCTCAATGATTTGGCCTCAGAGATGGGACTCGATATTATCTTGAGCAATTACTCCCAAGGAAAATTGAGTAAATCCATGATGGGCAACGCATTTGAGGCCATGATCGGAGCCATCTATTTGGAGAAGGGATTTGAAGATACTCGGGATTATGTGATCAATGATATATTGCTCAAGCATTTAAACATTCATGCTTTGGAGGTTCAGGATGACAATTTTAAAAGTCAGTTACTTGAATGGGGGCAAAAGAACAATGTAGGTGTTGACTACAAATTGTTGGCCAAGTACAAGCAAGACAAAAGAGATCGATTTAAGGTGGCGGTGCTCATTGACGGTGATGAGGTTGCAAGGGCAGATGATTTTAACAAGAAATCTGCTGAACAGACCGCCTCTCAGCTTGCACTCAAACGCCTTAAAATATCCAATGGCAGTATGCCCGAATTATAATGGATTCACTCACACAAATTGTCCTCGGAGCGGCAGTAGGAGAAATCGTTTTGGGTAAAAAAATCGGAAATCGAGCATTGCTTTGGGGTGCTGTGGGAGGTACTATCCCGGATCTTGATGTCTTGAGCAGTATCTTTGTTTCTCCGATTGAATCATTGGCAACACATCGGGGTTTTAGCCACTCGATTGCATTTGCACTGTTGGGTTCCATTGCTTTTGGGTGGATCATCCATCGGCTGTATCAATCCAAGTATCACAAGTATATGGCTGCGATAGGCTGGTTTTTGATTCCGACAGGTGTCTTGTATTTCTTGGAGCGCATTTTCGAGAGAGGTGTCAGTGCGATACTCGTGATTGTCACAATCCTCTTCGTGCTCGCTATGGGCAGATGGATCTATCGTCGGTATTTTGTTCAACCTCCCCATCCTCCCGATGCATCTCTAAGAGACTGGCAAAAACTCATGTTTTGGGCTATATTTACACACCCACTGTTGGATTGTTTCACTACTTACGGGACGCAACTATTTCAACCCTTATCTGATATGCGTGTAGCATTCTGTACGGTATCAGTAGTTGATCCCATTTATACACTTCCCTTTTTGATATCGGTAATAGCCCTCTCATTTTTGAAACGCGATCGACATATGAGAAGAAGACTTGCCTGGGCAGGTATCATCTGGAGTAGTCTGTATCTCGCCTTTACTGTATATAATAAGCAAAGGGTAAATCATATATGGGAAACCACCCTCCAGTCCAACGATATTGCATATAAGAGATATATGACCAGCCCAACCATACTCAACAATGTACTGTGGTATTGTCTGGCAGAGACCGAAGGTGGCTATGTATATGGGCAGTATTCATTTTTTGATAAAGAAGATAAAGTGTATTTTCAGCATATTTCAAAGCAAGAGCACTTAGTCAATCCCAATCCTGATGATGCCACCATTCATACATTAAGATGGTTTAGTAACGATTATTATGTATTTACCAATCCGGGGGATCATAGCATACAATTGAATGACTTAAGATTTGGCATAAGCCTTACGAAATCGGGAGACCAGCATTTTATTTTCAATTTTCCCCTAAAACTAAAATCAGACGGCTACTACGAAATGATTCAATCAAATGGTGGGCCTCCTCCCGGAGGAGAAAAGGAAATGCTCAGACAATTGTGGTCGAGAATTAAGGGGATCTAGGCTAGCAAATCACCAAACCCATCCAGTCTCACATCAAATTTTAGTGTTCTCCAAAGTAATATCTCCCAAAAGGGGGATGCCATAGGCACGGAGATGCGCGAACTTGGCCATATCAATTGAATCTAAAACATATTTGGCTTTCTTTCTTGCATCAACAAACCAAGGGTTATGAAATATGTACCTTTCTTTCTATTGCTTACTTACTTGCCTTTGTCATCGGTAAGCCAAACCAACACTAATCTTGGCAACAATGCCGGCAATGCTGGATCCCACAACACAAGTCTCGGAAATCAAGCAGGCGACAGCATCGTGGGATTCTGGAATACTTTTGTCGGAAGTCGGACAGGAAGAGAGACGACTACCGGAGATCGCAACACTTTTCTCGGCGCAGTGGCTGGTATAGACAATACTACAGGATCGTGGAATACCATCGTAGGTGTTGACTCAGGTGCCAAAAATACTACAGGGAGTAAAAATTGCTATTTTGGTTTTGAGAGTGGTCGAAGTATCACTATGGACAGTGTGAACAGCAACAGTTTCTTTGGGTTCAAATCTGGCAGGGTCAATAGATCAAGTGGCAATAGCTTTTTTGGATATGAGACAGGGTTAAATAATACCACTGCAGAAGGTAACAGCTTCGTAGGTTATCAAGCTGGGCGTGATAATACAACAGGTGGATCGAACAGTTTCCTGGGATATCAAGCAGGGTCAAAAAACAACACTGGTTTTCAGAATATTTTTGTGGGATATCTGGCCGGACAAAATAATACCACAGGAAGCTTTAATAGCTTCCTGGGTGCACAGGCTGGACGAAATAATATCACGGGAGTTAGGAACAGTTTTGTGGGTTATCTGGCCGGACAAAATAATACCACGGGGGTAGCGAACAGCTTTGTGGGTTATCTGGCAGGAAGTAAGAATGTCACAGGAGGAGGGAACTGCTTCATGGGTGTTCAAGCGGGAAATAAGAATGTCTCAGGAGGAGTGAATTGCTTCATGGGTCAATTGGCAGGAGGTGACAATATCACAGGCAATCAAAATAGCTTCTTTGGAAACAATGCAGGGGCTCTCAGTTCAAAAGGTTCATTCAATACGATGGTTGGTTCCAACTCTGGACTTGCCTCGGGACTCGACAGTCTGGACAAAGCTGTTGCCATAGGATATAATGCCAAAGTAGCTTGTCACAATTGTACTGTAATAGGAGGAACTGGTGTAGATGCAGTGAAGGTGGGTATAGGTAAAGAAGAACCTGTGACCACATTGGATATGATTGGTACATTACCAATTGTTGAAGCTGTTGGATACTCCTCCGTTTTTATAGGAGCCAATGCAGGTAGCAATGATGATGGAGTAAACAAGAACACACTTGTAGGTACAAATACAGGAAGCTATAATACCTCGGGTACCTTTAACAGCTTCATGGGTTATGGTGCAGGAAGCCAAAATATCACGGGTAGCTTTAACAGCTTCGTGGGTTATGATGCAGGAAGCCAGAATATCTTTGGTA
>JAJRXG010000059.1 GCA_024276375.1 Bacteroidota bacterium
GTAGTCATCTCCGAAGCCGGAGGGGCTCTTTCCTTTTCATAAGATGATAAAATATAATTCCTACTATACAACTCACACAAGCTCTGAAAGAGCGTCATATCCATAGCCATCAATAATTGTGACAAAACTCCTTAGCCGAAGGGGCAATTAATTTCCTGTGTAACACAAAGCCGTTCGATTGACTCCGAAGCCTGAGGGGCGTTAACCATCAATAATTGTGACAAAATAATTGTTAATTTGTATGTTGACCAGTTCTATATCTCATCATGTCATGCAAGGGCAATTGGAGCTCTTAACTTCTTAGGAGTGCGATATCAATTGTTGTGGCGATATTTTTGACGCGGAGCGATCATAAACAATGATAAAGTTACGGGTCTTCTTTGAGCATTAGCGCGTCAAGTTGATTTAAAAGTATGTATAAAGAAACATTCATATGAAGCTCAAAAATCAAGTATTTATAATTACAGGAGCTACCAGTGGTATGGGTGAATCCATGGCTATATTATTTGCTCAAGAAGGTGCTCAACTAGTGATCAATGGAAGAAATGTAAAAAGAGGAAAAGCCGTAGAACAAAAAATCAAAAAAATCACCTCGGATGTATCATTTTATGCTGGGGATATTGCACAACCATCAGTTAATAAAGAATTAGTTGAGCTAGCCATCACTAAATATGGAAAACTGAATGGCATTGTTACCAATGCTGGTATATTGGGATTAGGGAGAGTTGCGGAGATTAGTCTTGATGATTGGCACACTACGCTAAACACCAATTTTAATTCATTTTTTTATTTATGTAAATATTCAATCCCTTATCTTCAGAAAGAAGAAGGAGTTATTATTGCCAATGCTTCAATCGCAGCATTTCAGTCATTTCCACAGCACCCCATTTATTGTGCTTCCAAGGCGGCGCTTGTTGCACTTGTTAAGCAAATAGCATTGGATTATGGCCCGAAAATCAGAGCAAATGCTATCTGCCCTGGTCCTGTAGATACACCCCTTATCTGGGCATCTGCCAAGGCATTTCCGGATCCAACACAAGCCGTACACAATGCCAAAGAGTCCACGATATTAAAACGACTGGGAACACCTGATGACATAGCCAAATTATGCTTGTTCTTGGCATCTCAAGATGCTTCGTGGATAACGGGAACTGCAATTACGATTGATGGTGGAATTTCGATCACAAATTAAGTCTTTGTTGATAGTCATTAGGATGATATCCAATCAATGAGCCAAATATTGTAATTTACATCTCAACGACTCAACTATAATCTCCTCACCCATATATTTCTAAACCGGATCTTATTGCCGTGATCTTGCAATGAGATCGGGAGTTGCTCCGGATGGGGAGCGTAATATGGTTGACCGATATAGCATGTTGGTCCGGACAATTGGACATGATGCTGTGTGAGGAGACCATTGTGCAATACAGTTACATAAGCCGGAGATTCAAGATCGCCATTGCTCTTAAATTTTGGAGCAATAAAAACGATATCATAAGATTGCCATTCACCGGGGGGACGAGAGGCATTGACCAGTGGAGGATACTGTTTATAGACACTACTCGCTTGACCGTTGACATAAGTTTTATTTTCATAGTTGTTGAGAATTTGCACTTCGTACAATCCCATAGAAAATACCCCACTATTGCTATATTGTTGTCCTTCTTTGCCCACTTCAACAGGGGCGAGCCACTCAATATGAAGTTGGACGTCTCCGAACATTTCTGTAGTTTCTATACTCCCAGAGCCAGGAACAACGATGAGTTGTCCATCTTTTATCTGCCAAGGAGCTGTGGAACGTTCATTATAGTTAAGGTCAAACATCATCTGAGCCATCACGGATATTTGTTCCATATTGACGCCGTAACCAAAGGAGGGCTTGCGCCATTGTTCCAAATCGTGTCCGTCAAATAATACTACAGCATCCGAAGGAGGTAACGTCAAATAGCCTGGTGTTACTACGGGTGGTTCCGGTTTGTAATATTCAGTAGCTTCCCAAGCCTTAGCCTTCTGAAGTTCAGCCCAATTCAAGGTGGGTATATCTTGGGCGGACAATCCAGCTGCAAGACACATGAGTAGAGATAAGAATGGGAGTGTGTTCAATTTCATTTCATTTTATTTTATGCAATAACGATATATTTGTAGCCCCATACTTTAGGAGGCATATCTCAATGAGGATGGAAAAATACATTAATCAACATAAAAAACATAGTTCCACATGGCTTTTGATATTGAAATGATAAAGGCGTATTATGATGCTTTACCTAATAAATTGGATGCCGCTCGAGCGGCATTAGGTCGTCCGATGACCTTGGCCGAAAAAATTCTTTATTCGCACCTGCATCAAGAGTCTCCACTTCAGGAGTATAATAGAGGAAAGGACTATGTCTTTTTTGCACCTGATCGTGTGGCTATGCAAGATGCTACGGCTCAGATGGCTTTGTTGCAATTTATGATGGCCGGCAAGTCTAAGGTAGCCGTTCCTTCAACAGTACATTGTGATCACCTCATACAAGCTAAGATCAGCGCAGAGGTAGATCTCAAGGGTGCATTGGATATCAATGATGAAGTATATGATTTTTTAGAATCGGTATCTGATAAATATGGATGTGGGTTTTGGAAACCAGGAGCAGGGATCATCCATCAGGTAGTGTTGGAGAACTACGCATTTCCCGGAGGAATGATGATTGGAACGGATTCACATACGCCCAATGCCGGGGGATTGGGTATGGTCGCAATAGGAGTCGGAGGAGCTGATGCCGTTGATGTGATGGCCGGAATGCCATGGGAACTGAAAATGCCCAAACTCATAGGTGTCAAATTGACAGGAACATTAAGTGGATGGACGAGTCCTAAGGATGTCATTTTAAAGGTTGCTGATATTCTTACCGTCAAAGGTGGTACAGGAGCCATCGTTGAATACTTCGGGGACGGGGCGATCAGTATGAGCTGTACGGGCAAAGGTACAATCTGTAATATGGGAGCAGAAATCGGAGCGACTACTTCCACTTTTGGCTATGATGAATCCATGAGTCGATACCTAAGAGCAACTGATAGAGGGGACATCGCAGGTCTCGCCGACAAGATCAAAGAACATTTGACCGGAGATGCTGAATGTTATGCAAATCCGTCAGATTACTTTGATCAAGTTATAGAGATAGACTTAAGTACTTTAGAACCAATGATTAATGGGCCGTTTACTCCTGATTTGGGGACACCTGTTTCGAAGATGGCGGAGAAAGCAGCAGCTCATGATTGGCCTACGGATCTAGAATATTGTTTAATCGGTTCTTGTACTAATTCCTCTTACGAAGATATTTCGCGTGCAGCGTCCATCGCAGAGCAAGCTATCGCCAAGGGCTTGAAGCCCAAATCCCAATTGACCGTAACACCGGGATCGGAACAGGTGCGATATACCATAGAACGCGACGGTTTGATCGCTAAGTTAGAGGGAATGGGAGCTCTAGTATTTGCCAATGCATGTGGTCCATGTATCGGTCAATGGGCTCGTGCCGGTGCTGAAAAAAAGGAGAAAAATAGCATCATCCACTCTTTCAATCGCAATTTTACAAAGCGTGCCGATGGGAATCCCAATACACATGCGTTTGTTGCCTCTCCCGAACTTGTCACCGCCATAGCCTTGTCGGGCAAGTTGGGCTTTAATCCGCTGACGGATACATTAACCAATGACAAGGGAGAAGAAGTTAAGCTCGATCCGCCTACCGGATACGAATTGCCTCCCAATGGCTTTGACGTCAAGGATGCAGGATACAACGAGCCCACTGAAGATGGTAGCACTATTGAAGTCAAGGTATCTCCGCAATCAGATCGCTTACAGTTGTTGACACCGTTTGTACCGATCACTCAAGATGAAGTGACAGATATGAGATTGTTGATAAAAACTAAAGGCAAATGTACTACGGATCATATTTCGATGGCAGGGCCTTGGTTGAAGTATAGAGGTCATTTGGAGAACATTTCGCAAAATTGTTTTATCGGAGCCATCAATGCTTTTAATAATCAGGCCAATAATGTGGCCAATTATGTCGATAATCCTAAAGAAGCGGAGTTTATGGCTGTTCCGACAAGTGGCCTTAAGTACAGAGATGCGGGTATCGGAACAATTGTTTTTGGTGAAGAAAATTATGGAGAAGGATCATCACGTGAACACGCTGCCATGGAGCCCCGGTTTATAGGCGTCAAGGCTGTCGTTGTCAAATCTTTTGCTAGAATTCACGAAACCAATCTCAAAAAACAAGGTATGCTTGGCTTGACGTTTGAAGATGTTGCGGATTATGATAAAGTTCGCCAAGATGACTTGATTTCTATACCGGATTTTGAATCCATGGCTCAGGGACAAGCTCTGACCATCGTATTAAAGCACTCTGATGGCACAGAAGATACTTTTAAGGTCAAACACACTTACAATGAGTCACAGATAGAATGGGTTAAAGCCGGTTCTGCCTTAAACAAAATCCGACAAGACGCCGGAGTAGCTTAATGGGGATTGGTTTTCACAAATTAACAAGGTGTCTATGCTTCCCGATGCTTTAGCACTGTTAAGAAAGGGTTTCAGTATAAAATACTGAAACCCTTTCTTCGGGTGGTGAGAAGAGAAGAACCTTTATTTCTTAAGAAGATCTCGTATCTCTGTAAGTAGATCTTCTTGGCTTGGTCCCGCCGGGGCTTCCTCTTCTTTGACTTGGGTTTTGTTGTACGCCTTGACGATCAAAAATAGCACAAACCCCACAGTGATTAAGTTGATTATGGAATTGATCCATTTGCCATATCGAATAGCATTTTCCGCTACTGTCACGGATCCATCTTCAGCGATCACAGCCGGACTTAATACGAATTTGAGGTCGGAAAAGTCCACCCCTACCGCAAGATTGCCCACAATCGGCATCATAATATCATCCACAAAGCCGTTGATAACAAGCCCTATTGCTGCTGCCAAAATTACCGCCACGGCAAAGTCTATGACATTGCCTGTCGCGATGAAATCTTTAAATTCTTTAAACATGTTGTGATTTTTTCGTTAAGTAAAACTTGATTTATTGATTTGTTAATTTAAGACGTTAAGACGAACTATAATCACTCTTGACGACCTTAAATGCTGAGAATATCGGAATAAATATAGAAATAATTCTATTTGTTATCTACAAGTGTGTATAACATACTGCACTTTATCAGCTGGCAATGCGTGGTGGAGAGGGGTTGATTTGATTCGCTCAACAAGGGAGACTCTATATGAGGAGTTCTTAAACATATGAGGACAGAGGCTTACCGGATCAACATCCTCGTTTTATACAATTTTGTTATACACACTTTTGCCGTTACTATTCAGGAGGGTGCTTTGAGATAAAAAAGGCAATTTTTTCGTCAGATGACGCTTATTTTTTGAGGCATAGCAGCGCTACGGCGAAAAAGATAGCGGAAATATGACGGGGAAAGTGCTTTTTTAGCCAAAATGACGCCTATCTGAATAGTAACCTTTTGCCCAGATATTTATATCTGGGGGAGTCAAGCCTTTTTCATATTGGGCTTTAGCCCTTAACAAGTCTATGCATATTAATGGCTAAAGCCAATACAGTGGATCTGTTATTATCCCCAGTCTAAAGACCGGGGCAATATGCTTTATTGAGTCCTAGGAATCAGCTGGCAATGCGTGGTGGGGAGAGTTGATTCGTTTCGCTCATCAAGGGAGACTCTTTATGAGGAGTTTTTAAACTTATGAGGACAGAGGTGTACTGCAGCAATATCCTATTTTATGCAATTTGTTATACACACTATCTACAACACATCCTATATAGGATATAGGATTTCATCCCAAAAGGACAATATGACGTATTCAGGACTAACGCGTCACCCACTTGAATTCATATTCTTTGGTCGGAATTTTGGCTCTTTCGGCAATACGGCGTAATCTAGGAGCCAATGTCACGAGATAGTCCCGTGCTTTTTTGCCTGCATCATTCAGACCACTGATATTTTCGATATCCCAATCCTTGACCAAGCCCGCCAGAATATCGATATAATCTTGCGTCGTATAAACATTGACACGCTGAGCGGCAAATGAAAAATGAGAAAACAGATCTCCTTTTTCCTGTCCTGACTGACGAAGAAAGACGGCTGGCATGACTATTTTTTTGCGCATCATATCCTCAAAAGCAAGCATCATCTCACTTGGGTCAATCTCAAATATGCGCTGAACAAAATGACTATATGCGTTGGCATGACGCATTTCATCCGCTGCAATAACGCCACACATCTTGGCCAACTGCTTATTGCCAAGTTTTTTTACTTGTGAAGCCACCCGACGATGAGAAATATTGGTGGCGAGCTCCTGAAAACTCGTATAGACAAAGTTGCGATAAGGATCTCGGTCTGTTCCGATATCAAACCCATCGTTGAGGAGATATTGTACAGTAATCTCAAACTCCCGCATATTGACACGTCCCGACAAATAGAGATATTTGTTGAGCAAATCTCCATGGCGATTTTCTTCCGCCGTCCAAGCGCGTACCCATTGAGACCATCCGTTACGACCCGCATTATCTACGCCCACGACGCTCATAAGCCAAGACTCATAAGATGGCAGTGCTTCTTCGGTAACACAGTCCCCAATCAATACTACAAATAAATCGTAATCCATTTCCTTGGCTTGCCCTTGAATCTCTTCCACCTGATCAGCAAAATCCATATCAGTGGTATCCGGAAGAAAATCAGAAGGTTGCCAGTTCTTTTCTATCGGCTTTAAATACTTGTCAATAAAGTCATCCATGGATTGCTCGATGGTTTGCATGACTTCTATCCGTGATTCAGGAATGATCATTGTAAAATATATTGATTGAATGATTTATCTCCATCATATGAAGATCTTGTCTTACCAAAATTTAGTTCTTTCCGTCTTGTAAATATACTCTTTAGAAGGAGATTAAGCTTATATCTTTTGGATAGATCTCAATATTCTTTTTCTGAACTCAGTTGTGTTGAGGTATCGGTCTCTGGCCGTATCCATTATATAGCAATGATTTATATGGTCTCTTGAGGTTTTTCCTTATCGGTAAATAGGACGGATTTCATGAGTGCCAAATATTGTCTTGGCATATCGCGAATTCTGATTTACCTTAGAGTTTTGTTTTACGATATTTACATTTCCAATGCGCACTTCATTTCAAACAACTAGTATCCGACGTCTTGATAGAAATTCTTTTCCGATGAAACTATGGGAAAAGGGTAAGAAATATGGTATTTGGAATCCCAATGATTTTGATTTTTCTCAAGATGCAGAAGATTTTAAAAACTTGTCAGATCTGGAAAAGGAGTATTTGGTGCGCAATGTTACGGTATTTCAGGCAGGAGAAGAGGCGGTCACATTGGATTTGTTGCCACTGATTATGACCGTAGCCAAGGAAGGAAGATTGGAAGAAGAGATCTATCTGACCTCTTTTCTGTGGGAGGAAGCCAAGCATGTTGATGGTTTTAATCGGTATATAACGGAGGTCTTTGGTGATGAGTTTAAAGGAGATCTACATCACTTTATGGTGGATTCTTACAAGGAGATATTTTATGAATTACTGCCAGCCGCATTGAACAGGTTGACTGAAGATCCAAGCCCCGTTAATATGGCAAGGGCTTCTGTAACCTACAATATGATTATCGAAGGTGTTTTGGCTGAGACGGGTTATTTCTCATTTCACAAAATGTTGGAGGTCAATCAAATCATGCCCGGGATGATGAAATTTGTCGGCAAGCTCAAACAAGATGAGTCAAGACATATTGCATATGGGATTTATTTGATATCGCGATTGGTATCGGAGCACGGAGATGAGGTTTGGGAGGCCGTTCAAGATCAAATGAATATGTTGCTTGGACCAACCATGAAATTGATTCAAGAAGGGTATGATTTGTATGAAGTATTGCCATTTAACTTAAAGATTGAGGAATTTAATGAATATGCTATGGGGCAATTTCAAAAGCGGATGGCAAGACTCGAAAAAGCGCGCAATCAATCCTTGAAGGAAGTAATGGATGTTGCTCTGTCGGAAGTACTGTAAGTGCGATCCAAGTCCTCCATACTGCTTGTTGCCTGTTTGCAAAGGATCTTTGTATTTGTGAAGACCCTAATTGAATTTTTCTCCAAAAGGTGACATTTTACCAAAAACCACTTATACTTGCACTATGGTTGGTATAAGTACCGTATTCATAAGGATATCAAGATCTCGTCTGAGGACCGTCAGGTCCTGACATATTTCTCCCCCCGGAGGGTTGAAGAACATTCGCCCCATTTTTTATTAACGTAATTTATTGTTTAAAGTCAACTGCTGTCATACAAGAGATAGCCGTCATATTATGAAAAAAAATATAGTCATCAGAATTGCAGATGAAAGAGACCTGAAATTTATGCAAGAAGTGTCTGAGTGGTATATCCGTTCTTCTGAGGAGCGCAAAACAGGTATCGCGACTAGATCGCCGGAATATTTAGAAAACAAGGTGCGCAACGGAAATGCCATCATTGCTTTTGTTGAAGATAACCTCGCCGGATTTTGCTATATAGAAGTTTTTAGTTCAGGACAATATGTCTCCAATAGCGGACTGATTGTGACACCGGAGTATAGAGGGATGGGTTTAGCCAAACTAATCAAAAACGCAGCCTTCAATCATGCGCGCAACCATCACCCTCAGGCCAAGGTTTTTGGTATCACCACAAGTGATATCGTAATGAAAATCAATAATCAACTTGGATATATACCTGTATCTTACAACCAATTGACGCGGGATGAAGAGTTTTGGAAGGGATGTAGCAGTTGCCGAAATTATGATATTCTCCTTCGCAATGACAAGAGCATGTGTCTATGTACCGCCATGTTGGCGCCCTCCAAGGACAACCCCGAGCAAGTTTCGGACAAAATATTTTCCAATGCAAAACATATCGAAAATGAATGAAAAATCGGATGTCGTTCTAGCTTATAGTGGAGGATTGGATACTTCTTATTGCGTATTGTATTTGCAAGAGAAGGGCTTTAATGTCCACGCTGTTCATATTAACACCGGTGGATTTGATGACAACGAGGTAGCTGAGCTTGATAAACGAGCGATGGATATGGGAGCCGTTACATTTTTAAGTATCAACAATGAGCAAGATTATTATGCCAAGTGCTTAAGATATCTGCTATATGGCAATATCCTACGCAACAATACATATCCCCTATCGGTGAGTTCTGAGAGAGCCTTTCAAGCCATTGCTCTCTTAGAATATACCGAGGAGATAGGAGCTTCGCATGTTGCTCATGGAAGCACAGGGGCAGGCAATGATCAGATTCGTTTTGATAGTATTTTTGAGAGCTTGGCAGCACATGTGAATGTCATCACTCCGATAAGAGATCAACAATTGTCGCGAAAAGAAGAGATCCAATACATCAGGGATCGGGGGTTTGAATGGAATCAGGCCAAAGGAGATTATTCCATAAATCAAGGGCTATGGGGTACGAGCATCGGGGGAAAGGAAACATTGGCAAGTCGCTATACCTTGCCCGAAGATGCTTGGCCAAATCATTGTACGGAGGAATCTCCCAAGGAATTGAGTATTACTTTCTCCAAAGGGCAGGCCATAGAACTCAATGGTGAGAGATTTGACACTCCTGTGGCACTTATTAAAGCACTCAATCACCTCGGCCATCGTTATGCCATAGGCAGGGATGTACATGTCGGAGATACCATTATCGGTATCAAAGGAAGAGTAGCATTTGAAGCTCCGGCTGCCCTAATTCTCATTAAATCTCACGAACTTCTGGAAAAGCATACCTTGACAAAGTGGCAAATACATTGGAAGAAGCAGCTGGCGGATTGGTACGGGATGTTTTTGCATGAGGCCAAGTATTTTGATCCTGTAATGCGTAATATAGAGGGATTCTTAACGGATACTCAAGATACAGTATCGGGCACAGTATTCTTACAACTCCATCCTTATCGATTTCAATTGATCGGGATAGCATCAGAGCACGATTTGATGAATTCGGATTTTGGACAATATGGTGAGACCAACAAAGCTTGGACTGGAGATGATGCCAAGGGATTTACTAAGATATATAGCAATCCAGAGAAAATTTATTATTCAATAAATCCCAAACAAAAACCAAGATGAAGGACTCTTGACATTGCAATCAGATAAGTGATTGATGTACTTTTCTTGGTAAATTCCTTTTGAGTTTTATAAAAAAACATAAGAAAATAGATGAAATCCATAGGTATCATTGGAGGAGCGGGATATGTCGGAGGCGAATTGTTGCGCACCTTGTTGCTCCACCCACATGTCAATGTCGAGTATATTTCAAGTCGTAGTCAAGCGGGACGATCCGTAACTCAGATCCATCGTGATCTTATAGGTCAGACGGATCTGGCTTTTGTAGATATGCCGCTCAACAGTGTGGATGTTGTTTTTCTGGCCATGGGTCACGGCAAATCTAGGGAGTGGCTCGATCGTATTGATCTCGCTGACAATACTGTAGTCATAGACTTGAGCCGAGATTTCAGATTGCGGGCGGATGCAGGGGACTTTGTGTACGGACTACCCGAGTTGAACAAATCCTTGATACAAGGCGCTAAATTGATCGCCAATCCGGGGTGTTTTGCCACCTGCTTACAGTTGGCATTGTTGCCACTTGCCGCGGCGCAACAATTGCAGAGCGACATCCACATCACAGCTATTACGGGATCGACCGGTGCCGGTCAAAATCCAATGGCCACCACTCATTTTTCTTGGAGAAATAACAATATCTCTGTTTATAAGCCTTTTGTTCATCAGCACTTAGATGAGATCAGGCAAAGTCTATCCCAATTGCAAAATGATATGGCAGTAGAGATAAACTTTATACCCATGAGAGGGGATTTTACGCGGGGCATTTTTGCGAGTGTGTATCTCAAATCTGATTTGTCTGAAGTAGTAGCTCAATCCCTTTTTCGTTCGTATTATCGCGATGCCCCATTTGTGCATATTAGCGAGTGGCCCATTTCACTTAAAGAAGCGGTCAATACTAACAATGGGGTATTGCATATTTCTAAACACGGCAATCTCCTGCGTATAGAAAGTGCTATTGACAATCTTCTCAAGGGAGCGGCCGGGCAAGCTGTACAGAATATGAATCTGATATTTGGATGGGAAGAGACAGCAGGATTACACTTAAAGGGAAGTGTCTTTTGAGAATAATGATCGGTAGTACAATCGCAAATAGAAGCACATGAAATTATACGACGTCTATGCACTTTATGATATCGCTCCCATTAGAGGGTCGGGATGCAGGGTGTATGATTCTAATGGCAAAGAATATCTGGATTTTTATGGTGGACATGCCGTGATCAGCATCGGCCATGCACATAAGCACTATGTGGATATGATTTCTAAACAGGTTTCTAAAATAAGTTTCTATTCCAATAGTGTGGTCAATCCCCTCCAGAGAGAATTGGCCAGCAGATTGGAAACGTTGAGCCGCGTGAATGGATATGACCTGTTTCTCATCAATAGTGGAGCCGAAGCTAATGACAATGCGCTCAAGTTGGCTTCATTTTACAATGGGCGAAAACAAGTGATCGCCTTGACGCAGGGTTTTCATGGGAGAACTTCTGCCTCCATCAATGTCACACATACAGGTCAGCAACACCAAGCTCCTATCAATCACGGTATTGATGTGTGTTACTTTGATATTGATGATGTCGATGGGATGGTTAAGGAGATCAAGAAGGGTCGTAGTGCTGCCATTATTGTGGAAGCGATTCAAGGAATCGGAGGATTGGATGAAATTGAAAGTGTCGTGTTGCAAGAGATTGCTACGGCTTGCGAGGCTTCAGATACCATCCTCATAATGGATGAAGTGCAGTGTGGATATGGTCGCTCCGGAGATTTTTTTGCGTATCAGAAGAGTGGTATAAAGCCTGACATTGTTACGATTGCCAAGGGGATGGGCAATGGATTTCCGATCGGAGGTGTCCTTATTGATGCACATAAAATGCCGGCAGTAAAATCGCAACTCGGCACTACCTATGGTGGTTCACATCTAGCTTGTGCAGCAGGAATCGCCGTGTTGGATGTGATGGCCGATGAAAAATTGATCGAAAACACCAAAGAGAAGGGAACATATCTTCGTGACGCTTTAAAGCTCTTGCCAAAGGTAAAAAATGTCAAAGGACGTGGTCTGATGCTAGGAGTAGAATTTGATTTTCCCATTGCAGATTTTAGAAAATCATTGATCTTTGAACAGCGTCTCTTTACAGGTAGTGCTTCCAATAAAAACTTAGTTAGAATATTGCCACCTTTGATGATTACTCAAGAAGATTGCGACCTGTTTTTAGATAAAATGGATGCAGGGTTACGCAAATTTTAATATGCTCAATTATATGACTAACTTTTACTCCGTACATGATGTGCCAGACATAGATGATCTGTTGAATACAGCTGAACGCATGAAACACAACCCTTATGAATTTGGACAAATAGGAAAAAATAAATTGTTGGTGCTATTGTTTTTTAACGCCAGTTTGAGAACTAAGTTGAGCACCCAAAAAGCTGCGATGAATCTTGGGATGCAGGTTGTCTCCATGGATATGAGCGCAAGTTGGGCGTGGGAATTTGAAGATGGTGTGACGATGCGTTTTGATACGGCAGAACATGTAAAAGACGCCGCTGCAGTGATATCGAGGTATGCAGATGTCGTAGCTATAAGATCCTTCCCAAAATTGAAAAATAAAGAGGCCGATTATAGCGATCAAGTGATTCAGGAATTTATGAAGTATTGTTCTAAACCGGTCATCAATCTTGAGTCCGCTATACGGCATCCATTGCAGTCATTGGCAGATCTGATGACGATCCGGGAGTCCATATCGATCCCCGAACCCAAAATCGTCCTCTCTTGGGCGCCTCATCCTAAGGCTTTGCCACAAGCAGTTTCCAATTCTTTTTTAGAATGGATGTATGCTGCGGGATATAGTGTTACAGTCACTCATCCTCACGGTTATGATTTGGATGCTCAATTTATGGAAGGACATAGCATTGACTATGATCAGAACCGGGCATTGAAGGATGCTGATGTAGTCTATGTCAAAAACTGGTCGTCCGTACAATCGTATGGTAAGATACTGATGGAGGATCCTGCTTGGATGGTGAATAAAGAAAAACTGGATTTGACCAATAATGCTATATTATTGCATTGCCTGCCGGTTCGGCGCAATGTTGTGTTAGCCGATGATGCTATAGACAGCCATCACTCTGTCATTTATGATCTCGCCCAAAACCGGATGCATACCGCTCAAGCCGTATTGTTTAATGTATTGTCCAAGATCGTATGAGTGCACAGAAGATACATGTCATTAAGATTGGAGGAAAGTTGATCAATGATTCAGAAGCATTGGAGCGATTTCTCACTATGGTTGCTTCGGAAACTGACGACAGAGTAGTGATCGTCCACGGTGGAGGACGAAAAGCCACAGAATTGTCTGCACTTTTGGGGATTCCGACCCGGATGGTAGAAGGAAGGCGTATTACGGATGCTGACACGCTCGATATCGCCGTCATGGTGTATGCGGGATTAATTAACAAAAACATCGTCGCGAGACTTCAAAAAATAGGTATCAAGTGTATCGGGCTGACCGGTGCAGACGGCAATCTCATTAGATCGAGAAAGCGCAAGGTAGAAGATATAGATTTTGGATTTGTCGGAGATGTTGAGGAGATCAATACGCTCTTGTTGACCATGCTGCTGAATGCACAATTGACGCCTGTATTGTGTGCGATCACACATGACCGTAAAGGACAATTATTGAATACCAATGCAGACACTATCGCTGCTCAGATTGCTATTGCATTGGCCGTAGAATATGAAGTATCACTAAAGTATTGTTTCGAGTATAAAGGCGTTTTGTTTGATGTCTCTACTCCCGACCTTACGATCAAAAACATAGCCACTCCGGAGCTTGATGAGTTGATTGAAAATGGCACAATCAATGCCGGGATGATTCCAAAACTTTCTAATGGTTTTGACGCCTTGAATGGCGGTGTTGCAGAAGTGTTCATATGTGGTGTAGCAAATTTGTGGTCACTTGAGAATGCTACCAGACTTAAATTGTAAATCATGAAGGCTCTCATAGATGAAGCTGTAGAACTATTGCAACAGTTGATAAGGGTACAATCATACTCCGGTGAAGAATCTGCAACAGGAGATATTATCCAGAACTATCTCGAGGATCATGGCGTCAATACCCACCGAATATATAATAACATCATAGCGCGATCCCAATATTGGGATGGTGAGCGTCCGACAGTTGTTCTCAATTCTCACCACGACACGGTTGGGATAGGTGCAGGTTGGACTGAGGATCCATTGGGAGGAGTGATCAAAGACGGCAAGCTTTATGGTCGTGGCAGCAATGATGCCGGTGGTTGTCTGGTCTCTCTTATGGCGGCATTTTTATTTCTCAGAGACAAAAGGTTGTCCTTTAATCTTATGTTGATCGCCTCCGGAGAGGAGGAGAATTTTGGGAGTAGAGGGGTTTCGGCGGCTTTAAAAGAGATTGAAATGACTCCGGATTTGGGGATTATCGGTGAACCTACAGAGATGCATTTGGCAATAGCCGAAAAAGGTTTAATTGTTATCGATGGAGAGATTCAAGGAGAGGGAGGACATGCGGCAAGGGATATAGGCAAAAATGCCATCTATCTTGCTATAGAGGATCTGAGATACATCAAGGACTATTCTTGGGATAGGGTATCCGAGGTGCTGGGGAGGACAAAGACGACTGTTACTCAGATTGAAGCCGGTTCACAACACAATGTGATTCCGGATCGCTGTCATTATGTGATTGATTGCCGTGTCAATGAGCGTTACACACTCCGGGAAGTATTGGATGAATTGCAGCGCAATACCCATGCTCAATTGACACCGAGGTCTTTACGATGGCATCCCTCGGGTATCCCTATCGATCACCCTGTGGTCAAGAGAGGCACGGAGATGGGGCGAAGGATATTTGGGTCTCCCACGCTTTCAGATCAAGTTCACTTTAGCTGCCCTAGCGTCAAGATTGGCCCCGGAGTGTCAGTACGTTCACATACCGCAGATGAATTTATACGGATCACAGAGATAGAAGAAGGTATCCGGATCTATATTGAGTTGTTAGAGGGATTGCATTTGGTGCGATAACTCGTATTTAGCCAAATCACAGATACTTGGTGGATGATGCTATTCCTCAGGGGGAAATGTGTAAATGCAAGACATAAAAAAAAGTCTCATTCATCTGATTGAGACTTTGATTTAATATTATCCAATAGTTGTATTAAACTCCGTATTTTTCTGCTCTATAGGCCGCGTTGATAACTTCATTGCGACGAGTCACACTTGGCTTCTCAAAAGTTTTTCTTTTGCGTAGTTCCTTCATCAATCTTGTCGATTGATGCTTGCGCTTATACCTCTTGAGTGCACGATCTATGGATTCTTCTTCTTTGACATTAATGATTAACATATATCACCTGTGTTTTTATGCGGCCGCAAATATATAATTTTTGGCATCTTCAGTCAATAGCCCTCTTTATTTTTCGGGTTTTGATAGAAGTTGTGACGTGATACTATCGTCTATAGCCAGACCTGATCCTAGGTGTATCAAACAAAATATCGCCAAAAATCAGGAGGAAGAGGGCAGTACAAGCGAGAATGATCATAGTGTATATATGAAGTTCCCATCCATAAGGAAGCACTAGGTGCTATCTTCTTCCGGGGGCAACCCTTGTTGTAGTAGTCAATAATGAGATTCATTTGATCCATACGGAGTGGTATGTATGCCATGTCTTGTTCTTTTTAGACAAGTCTAAGCATTTGGTTTTTACCATTTCATCTCAATGACAGATCCCGGACATATTTAGGGGGACAGCTTGCGATATTTAACAAGATACTCACCGTTAGTGTGCCACGAGGTGGTACTAATCCAGTGGGTGTAAATCCCACCAGGGCAATTAACTGTTCACCCTGAAGATAAACGGACAGTTAGCTTTGCGAGAAGTACGCTGAAGCTTCGTTATATCAAATA
>JAJRXG010000060.1 GCA_024276375.1 Bacteroidota bacterium
CAGTATATCCAAATTTTTCGTCCAATACTTTGTATGGAGCGGAATACCCAAAATGAGTCATTCCTTGTACGGCACCATGATTTTGAATCAATCCTTCTAGGTTAACAGGTAGGCCTGCAGTCAGGCCAAATCTTGGTATATGGTCAGGGATGACTGAATGCTGATAATCTAAACTTTGAGATCGAAAGAGTCCTTCTGACGGGACGGATACGATTCTTGCTTTTATGCCCTTTGCAGTTAGAAGGGGTAAAGTACTGAACAATGTAGAGACTTCTGAGCCGTTGGCGATTAATATGATGTCCGGAACTCCTTCGGGCTCAAAGACTATGTAGGCACCTTTGGAGGCTTGGGCAGCTTGCGATCTCCGGTTGTTATCAGCACAAGGAAGGTCTAAGATACTTTGTCTGGAGAGTATAACTCCGGCAGGTTGGTGCTTGGTGTTGAGGATCATTTTCCATATGGCGACTGTTTCTGCGCTATCTGCGGGACGCAATGCTAAAAAAGAAGGCATTCCCGAATGGTTGTGCAATTTTTCGAGCAATCTCAACTGAGCTTCTTGTTCGATGGGTTGGTGTGTAGGGCCATCTTCACCGACTCTAAACGCATCGTGTGTCCAAAGAAATTTTACAGGCTGCTCCATTAATGCAGCCACTCTGAGCACAGGCTTCATGTAATCTGAAAACGCAAAGAAGGTAGCACAAACGGAGATAACACCTCCATGTAGCGTCATTCCGGTGCTCAGAGCGCTCATTGTAAGTTCAGATACACCGGCTTGCAGAAATGCTCCGCTAAAATCACCTTTAGTAAAGGCTTTGGTTTTTTTGAGAAATCCATCCGTCTTGTCGCTATTAGACAGATCTGCTGAGGCAACGATCATATTGGGTATATGTTGGGCAAAGAATCCCAACACTCTAGAAGAAGCATTGCGCGTCGCATCATTGGCTGCCAGTTCTATGCGATCCCAGTCCAGATCGGGTGTATCCCCCGACAAGAAGCTGTCCAATTGACTGGCTTTTTGAGGGTTGGATTGTGACCATTGTGCTTGAGTCTCTTTATGTTTTCTTACAAATGCTCTTTTGTCTTTGAGTACTTGGGTATAGTGTTTGGCCACGTCCTCAAATATCTCAAACGGATTTTGAGTACTTCCACCGAGGTGAGCGACAGATTTGTCAAATGAGGCCGCTGACTTTCCCAATGGTTTGCCATGGGTCTCCACTTCTCCTTCATAAGAAGAGCCATCTTCCTTGACAGCACCTTTGCCCATGATGGTTTTGCCGATGATGATTGATGGTCTAGTGGATTCTTTGATACATGCATCGAGAGCTTGACGGATTTCATCCGGATCATTGCCGTTTATGTGTAGGACATGCCAATCCCAACTCTTATACTTCATGGCAGTATCTTCTGTAGTAACAGCGCCTACAGTTGTGGACAATTGTACATCATTGGCATCATAAAACATGATCAGATTGCCCAATCCCAAGTGACCTGCGATACGTCCCACACCTTGAGATATCTCCTCTTGGATGCCACCATCCGAAATATACAGGTAGGTGCGATGACTCATCCACTCTCCAAACCGATGTACCAAAAACCGCTCTGCAATGGCAGCTCCACAACCAAAGGCGTGCCCCAATCCAAGGGGCCCTGAAGTGTTTTCAATACCACGCGAAATGTCGATCTCAGGATGTCCCGGAGTAGGACTTTTCCATTGTCTAAATTGTTTTATATCTTCTATAGAGTATTTGCCCAAGAGCGTCAATTGAGCATAGAGCATCGCCGACATGTGTCCGGGATCAAGAAAAAAACGATCTCTGAATGCCCACGACATATCATCAGGGTCAAAACGAAGATATTCTGAATACAATATCTGAATAAAGTCAGCGCCTCCCATGGCACCACCCGGATGACCCGATGCTGCTTTTTCTACCATCGCAGCAGCGAGTATTCTTATGTTGTCTGCAGCTCTGGTTTCTATTGATTTGCTCATTACAGTCTTTTAACACATTGAGAAAACCACAAATGTAAGTACCTGCTATTGAAATGTGTATAACAAATAGCATAAGATAGGATATTGCCCCGGTACACCTCTGTCCTCATATGTTTAAGAACTCCTCATAAAGCGTCTCCCTTGACGAGCGAAACCAATCAACCCCTCCCCACCACGCATTACCAGCTGATAAAGTGCAATATGTTATGCACACCTATTGAATAGCTTAGTAATATGCCTTGGTATTGTGCCTAAATTGATATTTCACTTTCCAAAAACAGAAGTATGACTTACTCTTTTTTTGTCTGATATGCTGACACCCTAGCAAGAACGGTGCGTTATGGAGCCTTCCATAAATGATGATGACTCGGCCCATCGGGATCATCTTTTTTCTTATATCTGTGGGCACCAAAATAATCTCGTTGTGCCTGTATGATATGAGCTGTTGATCTCTTTTGGCTGTAAGCTTTTGCAAAATCAAGAGCATTCAAAAAACAAGGAGCGCTGACGGAAGTGTTGACGATCACTGTACTGATTTTTTTCATCTGCCCGAGACTTGCCTGTACTTGCTTGTAGAACGCCGGCAACAATAGGATCTGGTCAAGCCGATCAATTTCGGTAGATATTTTTTCCATCAATCGTGATCTGATGATGCATCCATTTGTCCATATTCGAGCCAATTCAGATAGATCTACATTCCAATTTTGGTCTTCGGAAGCTTTGGCAATGAGATGAAAACCTTGATGGTGATTGATTATACGGGCACTGCGATAAGCATGGTAGAGATCATCTAATGACAATTTCGGCTTTGAGATGGATTCTATCTCAAGATATTGAGCGGCTCGCAAGCGATCTTCATAAAAACTCGATGTGTATCTTGCAAACAACGCTGCGGACAACATGGTTGCCGGAATACCATATTCACAAGCAGCTTGGGTTGACCAACTTCCAGTTCCCTTATTGCCGGCTACATCCAGAATAGTATTAAGGATCGGCTTACCTTGGACTCTTTCTTGTAGGATATTTGCCGTGATGTAGAGGAGATAGCTGTCTGCATCTGTCTTTAGCCATTCGTGCAGTATTTGTCCGATTTTGGGATGGGTAAATTTTCCAACATTTTTTAGGATTCCATATACTTCTGCTAGGAGCTGCATTTCGGCGTATTCGATACCATTGTGGATCATTTTGACAAAGTGGCCACTTGCATCTGAACCGATATAAGTACAGCAGATACCTCCGAGATGATCTTTTGCAGCGATTTTTTCAAGATAAGGCCGGACTAAATCAAAGGCGATTTTTGTACCTCCAGGCATGATAGATGGCCCTTTCAATGCACCGGATTCGCCACCTGATATTCCGATTCCGAGATAGTGCATCTCATAAGAGCACAATTGTTGAACCCTCGCTTTTGTATCCTTGTAGTAAGAATTGCCACCATCCATAACAACATCACCGGGTTCTAACAAGGGAGTCAATTGTTGTATGATGTCATCTACCGGTGTTCCGGCATTGATCATGAGCAATATTTTTCGAGGCCGTTTGAGATCCGCAACAAATGCCTTGAGATCCTCAAAACCGCTCGCATTGCGGAGTTCCTCATATTGCGCGATGACTTTTTGTGCTACCCGCACTTCATCGTTTTCAATATATCTATTGAACAATGCCAGTTCAATCCCATTGCTGCCCATATTGCGAGCGATGCTGCGTCCCATGACACCCATTCCGATGATACCGATATCTTTTTTGCTCATGGTATAAGTATAGACATAAGATGTGAGATTATATCATCAATTTCTTGACGAATATCCACAACAATGGCATTTTGGGGCTCTTCGAGGATATCGTATTGAGATTTCAATAGCTGGAGAGGCATAAAGTGCCTACGATTGCTCATCCTGTCAGCAATGAGTTGGGGTGTACCTTTCAAGTAGGTCCAAGTCACAGGGGCTGACAGATCTTGAGTTAGCATATTGCGATATTTGATCTTTAAAGCTGAACAAGCAATGACCGCCCCATCCTGTTGTGACGCCAATAGTGCAGATTGATGGATACTTTTCAGCCAAGGCAATCTATCTGAATCCGACAATGGCTCTCCAGATTTCATCTTCTCGATATTGACCAAGGGATGAAAGTCATCACCATCTAAGAATGGCACGTCGAGTTGTCGTGCCAGCAATCTTCCAATAGTGGATTTGCCGGATCCTGAAACTCCAATAACAAATACGATTTTTGCCACAGCTATATAGAAGTTATCATAGAATAATGTATGTTATAGATCGTAGAAAGGAGCATTTGAGCATATGTCATTTTTCCCAAAAGATATAAATTCATTTGTAAATGCCAATTTTTGAACTTTTGTCTGTTGAGTCCACAATAGAATTGTCGTATTATGAGGTTTAGCTTTGGCATATTTGTTTCGCGTGCTGAAAATGAAGTGCTGAATTCATGTTGTTAAGAAGACGACGACCATAATCATATTGACATTTGGGGAGACCGGATGGTTGCCAACCCAGCGAGATTACTGAATACGCAGAATGAAAATTCGAATCGTCTAGCATGGATAAGCCTTGGAGTGAGCGGAGAGCAATGCATGTATTTGTGATAGATGTCATCTGACTATTAAAAAAACATGTTACTATTCAGGAGGGGTGCTTTTGAGATAAAAAAAGGCAATTTTTTCGTCAGATGACGCTTATTTTTTGAGGCATTGCAGCGCTACGGCGAAAAAAGTAGCGGAAATATGACGGGGAAAGTGTTTTTTTTAGCCAAAATGACGCCTACTTGAATAGTAACAAAAACATTAAAAAATATAAAATATCAATTGGATAAAAAGGATCGGCCTCTTGTTATTGTTGCTCCTCATAGTTGGGGGGATCTATGGATATTACTTTATCAAGAATCAAGCTCCTGATTACAGCGAGAACATGAGTTTGAAAGGTTTGAGTGGTCAGGTTGATGTGTATTATGATGGATATGGAGTTCCCCATATTTATGCAGAAAATGAAGCAGATGCTTTTATAGCATTGGGATACGTACATGCCAAAGATCGTTTGTGGCAGATGGAATTGTTGCGGCGCATTGCTCCGGGGCGGTTGTCGGAGATGTTTGGAGAAGGGACGTTAAAGACGGATCGATTTTTCAGATCTCTTGACATTGCTTCGACTTCGCGTAGAGCGGCAGAGTTGTTTCGCAAGGAAGCGCCACAAGAGGTTAAAACTACTGTTAACGCATATCTGAAAGGTGTCAATCAATACATCACTCAAGGGGTCACACCTATCGAATACTTTATATTGGGACTTGAAAAAACGCCTTATACCTTAGAAGATGTTTACAACGTCATCGGATATATGGGCTTTAGTTTTGCGCAAGCGCACAAGACTGAGCCTGTATTGGCTGAGGTACTGAGCAAATATGGATTGGAGTACCTTAAAGACCTCGATATTGAGATAGATACGACAAAGCAATTGATAGAAGGGATGGGTGAGTTGAGCCGGACTATGTTGTCATACAATATTGAGGAGATTCTTAAGGATTTGCCCAGTCCAAGATTGATCGGGAGTAACAGTTGGGTGATAGCTCCGGAAAAAACCAGTACAGGTGGTGTTTTGTTTGCCAATGACCCCCATATTGGATTTGCACAGCCTGCCGTGTGGTATGAAGCACATATTGAAATCCCCGGATATTCTTTGTACGGCAATTATATCGGAGGATTTCCGATTCCATTGATCGGCAATACTCGGCACCATGCCATAGGTTTGACGATGTTTGCCAATGATGATATAGATTTTTATCGAGAGCGTATCAAGGAGGATGAACCTGACAAATATTGGAAGGTAGATCATTGGGCGGATATTGAAAGTCGAAAAGAAGTGATCAAGGTAAAA
>JAJRXG010000061.1 GCA_024276375.1 Bacteroidota bacterium
AAAACATAGAGTATAATGGCTAAATATAAACCTACGGGATGCGCGCGCTTCCTATTCTTCCTGATTATCATCGCTCCTATCGCCTACTTTGGATCAAAATACATGATCGATAACAAAATAATCGATGGTCTGAAAGACAAGTTTGAACAAACAACAGTTGATTCTCCGCTCGATCAAGATATTGCGCCCAACAAGAACGAAAGCAAAGACGAAGCGGTCTTACGCCTCGAGAGAAGGTTGGAAAAGATTATCGAAGCATACCGCGAACAAGAGACGATCATCAAAAATCAGGAAAAGACCATCAATCAACAACAAGACGAGATAGATCGGTTGAAAAGTACTTCCACAGCAACTACCAATCCTACACAACCGACTAGAACCAGCAATACCAATCCTTCTAGTACCGGTTCTGTGTCTTTGGATGAACTACTCCGAGAAGCGGATGCCTCAATGGGCAAAACGACAAAGTCAAGTACTTCCAAGACTTCTTCAGCTGTACGATCTACACTGGGAAAATGGAGATATAGCTTTGCCAATGTAGATGGAGAGATCGAATTCTACCAAGATAGAGGCAGGATATATTCGTTGATTACGGTCGATGGTTCCTCCAAAACCCAAATCGATGAATTGAGAAAATCCGGCAATCGATTTGATGTTGTTGATAGTCCTATGGGAGAATACTATCTTCTTAAAACCAATGGAGACTTGGATGCTTATGACCGCAACGGATACCAGACGACCTGTCGTCGGGTAAGGTAATTACTGTGACCTAAGTTACCATAGTATCAGTTACAATCATGACATCGGCTCAATTAAATTGACCTATATTCGCATCTCATTGTGAAAAAAAGTACGTATTGATGGCCAAGATTCTAATCAATGACGGTATTCATCCTACGGGCGAAAAAATGCTCAGAGATGCAGGACACGACGTCGTTACAACGACCATAGCTCAAGATGATCTCATACAAGAGTTGCCAGCATATGATGCTATTTGTGTGCGCAGCGCTACCAAAGTCCGTGAGGATCTCATCAATCAATGCCCAAATCTCAAGGCGATTTGTAGAGGTGGTGTCGGTCTCGACAATATAGATGTACAGTATGCCAAAAGTAAAGGAATCGCGGTAATCAATACACCGGCTGCCTCTTCGCGTTCTGTAGCGGAATTGACCTTTACCCACTTGCTCTCGATAGCGAGATCACTGTATCTATCCAATCGTGCTATGCCAAGCAAAGGCCATACAGAATTCAAAAAACTAAAAAAATCATATTCCAAGGGATTTGAATTGTACGGTCGGACTTTAGGAGTAATCGGCTTGGGTCGTATCGGACTGGAAACAGCGCAACTGGGTATGAGTATAGGAATGGAGGTTATGGCTGTAGATCCATATGTAGATCACGCTGAACTCGTGATTGGAGGGCCTCGAGTCAATGTTAAGCATACTATCAGAACTATTCCGATGGAAGAGATGCTGCCACAAGCTGATGCCATTACGCTACATCTTCCCTTCTTAGGTCAACCCGTTCTGAGTGCAGCAGAATTTGACAAGATGAAAGACGGTGCCATCTTGCTCAATTGCTCAAGAGGAGGCACAGTTGATGAAGATGCTCTGTTGGATGCCTTGAACAATGGCAAGGTAGCTGCTGCAGGAGTAGATGTGTTTCTCAATGAGCCCACGCCCCGCCGAGATTTGCTCGAACACCCGCATGTATCCTTGACTCCTCATACGGGAGCTTCTACCATTGAAGCACAAGAGAAGATAGGCATTGAGCTAGCGCAGAAGTTGATAAAGCATCTGGCCGCTTCTTAGATCAGTTGCAGAAACAGAAAATCCACATCTCTAACACAGGGAGAAAAAGATCTCCGCTTGATGAACTTCCAAGGCACTCCATTGCGTTCTTGTTAGGAGAAGGAACATAAAGCCTTGCAATGAAATATTACTTATTGATGCTATTTTTCGGTCTATCTCAAGGGTTGAGTGCACATGATTTTCATGTGTGTGTTGTCGATATAGACATCCAAGACAATGGCATTGAGATTACAATCAAAACATTCTTAGATGACTTACAAGAGGCTATAGGTCTTAAACCTGGTCAAGAATTGCCGGCCGGATATTCCTCTTCAGATGAGTTGATATCCACCTATCTCAAAGATAAAATCATAGCAGTGATTGATGGAAAGGGGCTGGAATTTATCCTTCAATCCGTAGATGCTTCAACGGAAGCTGTCTGGATAACCGTTCAAATCAAAGATATCGATCCAACTGCGCGCAAACTAACCCTGACCAACACATTTCTTACAGAAATCTACAACGATCAAACCAATATCGTCAACATCAAAAAAAACGGTAAGAAAAAAGTCTATGCCCTATCAAACAAAAAAACTTCTATTTCCCACACGTTTTAATCGCATGGAGACCTCATGTTGATGACCCATTGATAAATCGCATCATGAAATGCCGGACGCAAGCCCATAGTATATAGTTTGCGATGATCCCTTGAGGGATAAACTCTATTGCTTAAGAACACGACAACTAGGTCGTATTGTGGATCCGCCCAGACAAAAGTCCCCGTAAATCCGGAATGCCCAAAACTCTTCTTTGAGGCATATCGGGAGATGTATGAGCGTTCTGGATCATACTCTCTCATGGGCTTGTCAAATCCCAATCCCCTGCGGTTGTCGATATATTGATAATCCGTAAATATTTCGACCGCTTGATCGCTGATCAATTGTTTGCCTTGCCAACTTCCTTTATTGAGATATAGTTGAAACAAGCTAGACAAATCCTCGGCATTACCAAAAAGCCCTGCATTGCATGAAACGCCACCAAGCATGGCCGCTGCTTCATCATGTACCATGCCATGTACTAATTTTTTGCGCCATAAGGAGTCATATTCCGTAGGAACAATACTGTCCAAAGGTGTAAATCTCAGCGGATTATATCTCAATGAGAATGCCGATATGGGGTTGAAAATCGTCTTGTACAGATAATCTTCAAAAGGTTGCCGGACTATATTCTCTATCATGTCAGGCATGAGGATAAATATGAGTCCCGAATACAAATAAGCTACATCATCCTTGAGTCGTGATTTTTTGATTGCCTTGGTCATTACACCTTTGTACCGTTTATGCAGGTAGAGTTTATCGGTAATCTGTATGGGATATTTGTCGGATCGGTTGGAATCGTATGTACGGCACTTGTATTTGCCGTTTTTCTTCAACGTATGCTGCCAAAACACAATGTAAGGTTGCAACCGTGCTTGATGTGCCAGAATCTGACGCAAAGTGAGATCCTTCTTATTGGAGTGCTTGAGTGCTGATATATAAGTTCCTATGGGCAGATCTATATCGATTTTTTGTTCGCCATACAATTTCATCAACAACGGAAGTCCAGAACTGACTTTGGTCACTGATGCCAAGTCGTAAACATCTCGTCGATTGACCTCTCTATTGCTCGCATAAGTATGATACCCCCAACACTTATGGAGGTAAATGCTATCCTTATATCGAACCAATATTTGCGCTCCCGGAAATGCCATAGAATCCATTCCCACTTGCATAATCGAATCTAATTTCAATATTAATGCTTCGGTGTTTGATTGCCCGCGGAGTGTTGAAAAACAGATCACAAAAGCTAGCAAACTAATACTTCGACTACACATCGATAGAGAGATTTAAAGGACAATGATCAGATCCCATAATGTCCGTATCAATATTGCAATCTTTTACGGCATTCAGAAGTGTTTCATCTACCAAAAAATAGTCAATACGCCACCCTACATTTCGTGGTCTCGCTCCCATACGCATACTCCAAAAAGTATATTCCACCTTGTCGGGAAATAAAGAGCGGTATGCATCGACGAGACCTATACTCAACAAGCCGTCCATACCATCTATCTCAACTTGAGTATATCCGGAGGTTTTATTATAATTGGACTTAGGCCGTGCCAAATCTATGGCTTCATGAGCAACATTAAAATCCCCTGTGACGATGATCGGTTTGCGTCGCCTCAGCTCCTTCAGATATAGTGCAAAGTCACGATCCCAAGTGGCTCTGTAATCTAGACGCTTTAACCCACTACCACTATTGGGGACATATACATTGACAAGGATAAAGGCCTCATGTTCAGTTGCCACAATCCGACCTTCCATGTCATGTTCGGCGCGACCCATATCCTTTAATACTGTTTGAGGTTTCTTTTTAGAGAGGATAGCGACACCACTATACCCTTTTTTTGTTGCACTATTCGAATACAGATGATAACCACTTAGGTCTTTAAGTGCTTCAAGCACTTGATCATCTTGGGCTTTTGTCTCTTGAATACAATACATATCTGCCTCACTCCTAAGGATTTCTTGAATCAAATCCTTCTTGACAGCAGCACGGATACCGTTTACATTCCATGAGGTGATTTTGACCATAAAACACTTTAATTTAAAGAATCCCAAAAGTACTCAGAGAAAATGTACTTTCGAGATAATTCACATATTCAAAAATTATCTTTCAATATTGTTTTATCATTATCAAATCCTTTGTATATTTGGGGCATCTTAACAGTAAGATTGGATAAAAGGTTTTCTATTTTCTTTAAAAAGAAAATAGAATTGGACAATATAGCTCGCTCTTATATTTGACCATCCATATTTTTTGATCAACTCGTATATCTCCACCCCCGGAATAGGTATCGAATTTTGTTATTGTCACTCTATGTACTTCTCTCAAATCTATATAAGGAGTCATTAACAGATCAATTAAGGATATCAAGTCTATATAGAGTGGGCTTTTTTTATCAGATGACCTTATCGGCACAGCTCGTACTTGCAAATGCCTCGGGCTTGGCCTTGAACACGAATCCCATACCCAGAATATAGCCCATGGCCTCCTTCAACGCAGTATTGGACTGAAATGCTGGATCGGTATTGATATCTGCATGGACTTCGAGAGCTACATCATATTTGTCCAGTAGATCACACAATCGATATGCCACATCAATACTCATGGCAACTTCATCAATCATTCGTTCTTTTAGGGATGGAGTGTGTTTTTTACTTTGATTATGTATAAACATGAACCCTCCTTTTTTTTCTCGCAAAAAGACAATGACCGTAGCATAATCTACAGTGTTTCCCTTTGTCTGAGAGTCCGTACCGATACATACCTTTAGTTTATGCCCGCTATTCAACTCGCCAAGGATGGCATTTTCGACAGCATCGTGCAATGGAGTTGAGAGAGGTGTACCATCCAATCTCCTCCATTTTTCTATTGGTGTATCCATACAATTCTGTTTTTTATACTACTCAATCGCAACGATATCCATTGCATTCATATATGTGGTGAAACAAGGTGATGGTGATAACAACTCATATCTCAATACATGAGATATCAGTTATTGAGTTCAACCATACATCACATCTTTATCAATCACCATCGACTAAAGGTACTTTTATTCATGTTAAAAGTCATATTGTATGGAGTTATAGCCATCAGAGTCTTAGTTTTGGGTCTATGAATATGTTCAGATTTCTATTTATATCACTATTTATCCTATCAAACTCTTGCAAAAACATGAGTCAAGTGCATCAAGAAAAACATAGCAATCAACTCATCCATGAGAGTAGTCCTTATCTGTTGCAACATGCACACAATCCAGTAGATTGGCATCCATGGGGAGAAGAGGCCTTGGCGAAGGCTAAAAGAGAAAACAAGCTTCTGATTGTCAGTATCGGATATGCTGCATGTCATTGGTGCCATGTGATGGAGCACGAATCCTTTGAAGACAGTACGGTGGCCGCTATAATGAATGAGCACTTTGTTCCTATCAAGGTAGATCGCGAAGAGCGACCAGACGTTGATGATGTGTATATGGCGGCAGCCCAATTGGTGAGTGGACGTGGGGGATGGCCACTCAACGCCTTCGCTCTGCCGGATGGAAGACCTATATGGGCGGGCACCTACTTTCCCAAAGATCGATGGGTGGATATTTTGAATCAGTTTGCCAAGCTAAAAGATGAAAACTATGCTCGTCTTGAAAAGTCAGCGGATCATTTGACTCAGGGCATCAAGAGTCTGGATGAGATCGTCGTTGCCCAACCGGCACAATACACAAAAGAGCATCTGGATGATATAGCCATGCGCTTTTTGGCACAGATTGATTTTAAGGATGGCGGAAGACAAGGTGCCCCAAAATTTCCCATGCCCAACAACTACGAATTCTTGCTGCGATATGGCACATTAGAGCAGAACCAACGAGTCCAAGAAGCTGTATTTGTAACATTGGATAAAATGGCGCGAGGAGGTATATACGATCAGGTCGGAGGTGGTTTCTCCCGGTACTCTGTGGACGGGATATGGAAAGTCCCTCACTTTGAAAAAATGCTCTATGACAATGGACAACTGATCGGTCTGTACAGTCAGGCTTATCGACTTAGCAACCGAACATTGTACCAATCGGTGGTCAAAGAAAGCCTAGAGTTTGTAGAGCGAGAATTGACGAGTTCTGAAGGTGCTTTTTATAGTTCCTTGGATGCCGATAGCGAAGGAGAAGAGGGAAAGTTTTATGTCTGGAAGTCTGCTGAAATAGATGCCCTGATCGACGATGAGAACGAAAGGGCAATCTTTAAGAACTACTATACGATCACGGATCAAGGCAATTGGGAGCATGGCAACAACATCCTCTATGTGACCAAAGACCCAATGTCCATCGCCCAAGATGTTGATATAGATATCGAGCGATTAGAACAGATTGTCAAAAAATGGGATCAAGTCATTCTGAACAAAAGATCTGAGCGAATACGCCCGGGATTAGATGACAAAATTCTTACTTCGTGGAACGCCATAATGTCCAAAGGCTACATAGAGGCTTACAAGGCATTTGGTGATCGGCACTATCTCGATATGGCGGAAAAAAATCTACACTTTCTGATTCAAAACCAAATGTCAGAAGACTACAGACTCAACCGAAATTACAAAGATGGCAAATCTTCCATCAACGGATTTCTCGATGACTATGCTCTATTGATTGATGCCCTGCTCGCTATGTATGAAGTGACATTTGACGAAAGTTGGATCAACATAAGCAAGGGACTAACAGACTATGCCATTGAGCATTTTTACAATGAAGAAAACATGATGTTTCATTACACTTCTGATATCGATCCACCCTTGATAGCGCGCAAGTTGGAATTGGCCGACAATGTCATCCCCGGCTCTAATTCCACCATAGCCCGAGACTTGTTACGACTTGGCGAAATCCTTGATGACAAGCAATACAAGGCATTGTCAACACAAATGTTTTCCAATATGTGGCCGACGTTATCCACTGTCAATCAACCGAGCTTCTACAGCAATTGGATGCAACTATTGATCGAAATGGTAAATCCGATATATGAAGTTGCTATCGTAGGCTCCGATGCTGTTCAAAAAGCCCATCAAATGATGACAAGCTACCATCCCAATGCAACATATTTAGGGTCTGATCAAGAGAGTAAACTGCCGTTGCTGGAACATAAATACATCTCTGGTAAAACGATGATTTATGTATGTCAAAACAAGACCTGCAAGCTCCCTGTGCAAGATATCAACAAGGCCTTGTCACTGATGAAATAGGTCATATGGTTTAGAGTCTTATATCATTTCGGATATCGTCCCATCTGCACATAAATGAGCCCGTGCGGGATAGCGCTGGGGGATAAAATCACTAGCCGTAGCCCATAAAATAGAAGATCGTTGCTCGGAAGCGAGGTTGACAAGCAGATCCATTACTTCTTCGATACTCTGATTGTCCAGTCCGACAGTAGGAGCATCGGCCAGTATCAGCATAGGTCGATTGAGTACGGCGCGACAAATCTTTAGTTTTTGAATCTGTCCGGAAGAAAGGCGACTCACCAACTCATTGTGCAACTCGGACAATCCGGCCATGTGTATCACTTCATGAATGCGCATTTCTCTGGCACTGGCTACGTGCCACTCGATACCCGCCAAAACTTGATTTAAATTCTCAAACACAGTGAGATCGTCCAGCAGTGGATACTTTGGTGAAACAAATCCAATTTTTCTTCTAAACAAGGCCAACTGATAGTCATTGCCATAGGGTATGTTCTGACCAACAATGTTGACCACATTGCCACTAATATTCTGCAGACCATAGAGACTTTCGATAAAAACAGATTTGCCGGTACCCGTTCTTCCTCTAAGATAGCAGAACTCACCTTCTCCTACATTCATATGTATATCTTTTAGGACTTGACGATCCGGCAATGCAACAATGGCTCCGCGTAAAAACAAAATCTCAGAATACTTCTCCATAAGGCCACAATTTAATCATTGCAATGGAAAAATGTGATCTAATCATAGTTCTTGCACAAGTTAATGATTGTCCGAAGATCCTACTAGGCTCCCGGAGGTGTTATATCCGGTTCATCTATATTGTGAAGCTATGATAAAATCACTTAGAACAAAAAGGACTGCAAAAATACAGAAGCCGGATCAACTTGAGGTTGTATCTTTGCCAAAGTGACTAGCCGAGAAGAAATATTTACGATAAAAATCCGTCAATTTGAAGGGCCTTTTGATCTATTGTTGTTTTTCATTGAGAGAGATGAAATAGACATATTGGACATTCCGATATCCAAGATCACCAATGATTTTTTGACATATATCAGAGCGCTGGAGGAATTGAATATAGATGTAGCTAGTGAATTTATCTTAGTGGCATCTACATTGATGCGCATCAAAACCAAAATGTTATTGCCCAGGCCTGAATTAGATCCAGATGGTCAAGAGATAGATCCACGCCATGAGTTGGCACAAAAACTGATGGAATACAAGAGGTACAAGGATATCATTAGTGACCTTGAAGATCTGGCTTCTGAGAGAAAGAAAATAGCGCCGAGAGGTAATGCTGTCAAAGAAATAAAATCTATTGCCCAATCTGCACTTGTGGATATTGAGTTGGAATCCCTGACGATTTTTAAGTTGTTCAAAACATTTGAACAGGTCATGCAACGCATGGAGATACGCAAGAACAAGCCCAAGCATCTCATATTTAGATATCAATATACCATTGAGGAGCAAAAGGGATATTTGATTGATGTCATCCGACGATACAAGAAGGCTTCATTCACACAAATATTTGAAGGATTACGCGATCGATTGCATGCTATTATCACTTTTTTGTCCCTATTGGAAATGATCAATGCACAGGAAGTAAAAATCACAACGGGCAGCAAAA
>JAJRXG010000062.1 GCA_024276375.1 Bacteroidota bacterium
ATATTCATATAATTACGTATTTATGAGTTTATTGGCTTGGTTGTCATTGTACTATTGACGTTCTGATCGAGGTTTCGTCACTATCCTGCACTATGTTGGTGAGTACCAGTACGTTTTACAACTGTATTTTATCGAGTGCTTGAGCACGCAGACGCTGCAAAAAGGGTGAGGCAAAAATAAAGTCCACCAACACTTCATTATCACTATTTAAAACCTCATTTTTGCTGCCCTCCCACGCCAGTTTGCCATCAGAAAGCAGGCAGATTTTGTCTCCAATTTCCATAACAGAATTCATGTCATGTGTATTGATGATAGTGGTGATATTATTCTCTCTGGTAATATCGACAATCAATTCGTCAATGGTGATAGCTGTCTTGGGGTCTAATCCCGAATTGGGTTCATCGCAGAACAAATACTTGGGATTTAAAACAATAGAACGAGCAATGCCTACACGCTTCTTCATACCTCCGCTGATTTCAGAAGGGTACTTGTCATTGGTACCTTCCAGACTCACACGTTCGAGACAAAAATTGACTTGCTTGAGTTTCTCAGCCGCGGTCTTGCGAGTGAACATATCCATTGGAAATCGAATATTTTCTTCGACTGTCATCGAATCAAAAAGCGCATTGCCTTGAAAAAGCATGCCGATCTGCATTCTTAAGTCTCTCAGCTCGTCCTTAGAGATGCAGCACAAATCAGTCTCATTATACCATACAGAGCCCTCTGAAGGCTCAAACAAGCCAACGAGAATCTTCAAAAATACTGTTTTTCCTGCACCACTCTTGCCGATGATGAGATTGCATTTACCTTGTTCAAACTTGAAGTCGATCCCTTTTAACACCTCATTATCTCCAAAACGCTTATAGATACCCTCTGCTCTAATCATTGCTTCCTATTTTAACTCATCAATATAAGGGCAATAATCAGATCTGCAACTAGGATGAGTATAGATCCAAATACCACCGCTCGAGTACTGGCTTCTCCCAACTCTATACTTCCTCCCTTGACAAAATATCCCTGATAACAAGCTACCGACGTAATGATAAAAGCAAAAACAAAGGCCTTGATATACATGATTGTCACATTAAAAGGGATAAAAACAGAGCGCAATCCTCTGATAAACTCGACACTGCTATAACCTCCGACCATTACAGCCGCAAAATATCCTCCTGAGATGCCTATGAGTGCCGAAACGCTTACAAGTACCGGGATAATTACGATCGACGCGATAAGTTTGGGCATCACCAGATATGCGGAGGTATTTACACCCATAATCTCCATTGCATCAATGTGTTCCTTCTGTCTCATACCTCCGATTTCGGCTGCCATTGTCGAACCCACTTTTCCGGCAAGGACAATACAGGTCAAGGTAACGGCCATCTCAATCAACATGATATCTCTAACAATATATCCAATATAATATGGAGGGATCATCGTCCCTTCCAATTGATATGAAAACTGTATCGCTGTCACACCTCCTATAAAGCCACTGATAATGAAAACAATCGGAAGTGAGCCAATACCGATGTCATACATCTGCCGTATGGTCTCCTTATAATACATTGCCCAATTTTCGGGTCGTGAGAAAATATCGGGTAACCATGCTATAAATCTTCCAAAATCACGAATCAACTGCATAGACGATTCTTATAAAGAGTTGTACAAAAAATCCAAAGATGCGAAATTAGCCTATTTTTACCAGTCAACGATAAGAGATATATGAACGTAGTTATAACCGGTGCCACCAAAGGTCTTGGACGCGCCATTGCAACGCTATTATTTGATCACGGGGCTTCGCTGGCAATCTGCTCGAGACACCAAGAAGATCTTGACGACATGAAACAGTCCCTGCTTGAGACTGCTCAATCCGGTCAAACGATCATCGCCTATCGTTGTGATGTGAGCAAAAGAGATGAAATAGATGGATTTGGCCGATTGATCTTGAGCAAGTGGAATCACATCGATGTACTTATTAACAATGCCGGTGTATTCATGCCCGGTGCGCTCATCGACGAAGAGGATGGTCAACTACAGATGATGATGGATACCAATCTATACAGCGCCTATCACTTAACACGTACATTGCTGCCGGTATTTGTAGGTCAACAAAAGGGTCACATTTTTAATATGTGTTCCGTCGCCAGTATTAAGGCCTATCCCAACGGAGGATCATATTGCATCTCCAAATTTGCTCTTTTGGGATTCACCAAAGTCCTCAGAGAAGAACTCAAGGCTCAAGGAATCAAAGTAACAGCCCTGTTGCCGGGAGCCACATGGTCTGATTCTTGGTCTGGTATTGATCTGCCCGAAGAGCGACTAATGCAAGCCCATGATATTGCCATAGCGGTTTGGCAAGCTCTCCAAATGAGTCCCGCTGCAGTTGTAGAAGAGATCATTATCAGGCCACAACTTGGTGACTTGTGATTCATCTATATCTTAGTCTCATAGAAGGACACCATTTAATATAGATTCTCGTTACGATACTGAATGAATCTACAAGAAATTAAAATTTTGGGTGTTGATCCCGGCACAAATATCACGGGATATAGTATCATCCAACAACGAGGACGGGATTGCCAATTGATCTGTGCGGGTATATTTGATCTTCGCAAATATGAAGATCACCAGACCAAGCTCAAGGAAATCTTCCTGCAACTTCAAGAAATCATCGAGACTTACCTCCCTCACCAATTGGCGATTGAAGCGCCGTTTTATGGAAAGAATGTACAATCGATGCTCAAATTGGGTCGAGCCCAAGGGGTCGCGATGGCCGCTGCCATGACAATGGGACTCGAAATCCATGAATATGCACCCAAAAAAATCAAAATGGCCATCACCGGCAATGGAAACGCCTCCAAAGAACAAGTTGCCGCAATGCTCGAAAGCCGTATGAACATAAGGCTCGACGCCAAACATCTTGATGCCTCAGATGCCTTGGCAGCTGCTGTATGCCATCTGCAACGCTTGAAGCCCAACGGACAACTGTCGGCTGCCACAAAGCACAAGGATTGGAAAAGTTTTGTGTCTGCCAACAAGAATAAAATACGTTAAAAGATGAATTTGGCTCAATTTAAGGGACATAAAACGCTTAAAATGATACTGAAACGTCCTTGCCCCTTGATCCATGACCAAACTTTGCATAGATTTATATGTTCGTTTGTCCAAGTATTGGGCGTCAAATGGGGTTTTGTTTTGTTGAAAGCATAAAAGGCAGGTGTATATGATTGAAAAGAGCAGCAAAGAAGGGTCTAACTATCAAGTCCTCATTAAAAAATTAGATCTATTTATCCGCAAATATTACATCAATCAAGCCTTGCGTGGTGGATTGATTACAATAGCTGCCATTGTAGGGCTTTTTCTTACTTATACTTTTCTAGAGCACCAGTTTTATCTCTCTCAAGAGGTGCGCAAGATCATGTTTTTCTCATACATATTGGCATTTTTGGGCTCTGTTGGATATCTGGTCATCCTGCCACTTTTGAGATATCTTAGATTGGGCAAGACCATAACACACGAGCGTGCGGCTCAAATCTTAGGTGATCACTTCGGTGATGTCCAAGACAAATTGCTCAATGTATTGCAATTAAAAAAACATATCTCTGAAGAAAATAATGAACTCATCTTGGCCAGCATCGATCAAAAAGCCAAGAAAATAAAGCTCGTTCCCTTCCGGCAGGCCATAGACTTAAGTCAGAACAGACGTTATCTACGGTATGCACTTCCTCCGGTGTTGCTACTGTTATTTCTATTGTTTGCAGCTCCAAGTTTTATCAAAGAAAGCACATTTCGCAT
>JAJRXG010000006.1 GCA_024276375.1 Bacteroidota bacterium
TCGATGATATATTGATCTCCATCAAGAGCAAAAGAGTGACCTTCATATACATTGATGATGCGTTTATACAGAGCTATGTTTTCTGGTGTAAGTGTGATGGTTACTCCCTTTTTCGGTATCCATATCGGTCCATAATTGTCAACACTCCACGTCTTGAAGTGTCGCGTATCATGTGGAAACAAGTTGATCGAATCTACCGGATATGTCAATGTCCTTACATCAGCTCCTGCCGATATGAGTCGATCAACTTGCCCTGCATCCAAACTATACCTTCCGGACTGTCCTGCACGACGACGATCCTGCATATCATCATCATCGATGCCCCATTCATCTAGCCTTCGATTATTGAACCCTTGCGGAAATTGTACAATATAGTTGTGCTGTATATGCTTCTGCCTTTTTTGGAATACTCCGTTGAGATATATTTCCTTATCACGGATTTCTAAAGTATCTCCCGGCAATGCCAAGCAACGCTTGACATAGTGATCCTTCTTGTCAAATGGTCTGACGACATAATCTTCATTGGCCACCTTGTCTCTCAATTCCGGATCATTTCTATAAATTCCCGGTATGTTCTTGCTCACTTGATCCACAGTCCAAGATCTCTTAGATGTGATATATACACTATCTCCCACGGGCCAGTTAAAAACGATGGGATCAAATCTTTTGATCGGTGTTATCGGCTTCAATCTATAAGATTTTAGGTTTGGCGACTTTAAATAGGATTCTGTACCCAATACCGGGATTCTATTGTGCAAAAGTGGAACCATCAAAATAGTACTGGGAGTCCTGATCCCATAGTGCGCCTTGCTGACGAACAAGAAATCTCCAACATTGAGAGAGCCCTCCATAGATGGTGTTGGGATCAGATATGGTTCGATCAAGAACATCCTGATCAACGCTGCAGCAAATACGGCAAAGAAAATGGATTCAAGCCATTCGCGTCCCATGGATTTTCTATACGGATTTTGCCGCTTTAACTTTTCTAACTTCTTTTTGTGACCTGACTTACTCGCTGCTTCCATGCTCGCCATATAAGCCTTCTCTCTCTCTAAAATAGGATCTGCATATGTATCATTGCTATTGCCGGCGATAAGGCCAAATATCAATGGTGGAAAGAATACAGCTACAGCACTTTCCCACAATCCAAAACGATTAAAAGAACGCACCAGATTGACCGCCATACCTGTCCAAATAAATACATTGACAATCGGAACCAGCAATAGAGCCGCCCACCATGAGGGTCTCCCGATCAGCTTACACCATTCTACTACATTCAATCCCGGCACCAATCCCTTCCAGCCCACTACTCCAGCCTTAGGAAACAAAAAATACAATGCAATACTTGTCAGTATGTAAATAACCAATACAATATAAATCAAGCCCATATTTTTCGATTTAGATCAAATCCTACTTTGTTCGTTGCGTCATATTGAATGCAAGAATACACCTCCTGAACTGAGAACTATGACAAAAATGGCTCAAAGGTAAATCTCCATCGACAGAATCAACCTATTTGACTGCTTTTATCTTCTTCCAACTGCATCCATACGCGCTTAATAGAGTCAGGATTTAAGTAAAATCGCTCTTTTACCTTTCTATACTTTCTGCCGATTTTCTTCTCCTCCAATACAAACTTAGACCACGCATGCAACTGCATTCCAAATCCCTTTTTCACAGCAAGAAGATCTGTGGATTTTTCGTATCCCTCTTTATGCTGTGGAAATAAATACATCAGTCCGGTTTTGATGATTTGCCACAAGGTCTTGTTCTTATAGTCCAA